>JBJMQN010000221.1:0-21562 GCA_045802665.1 Myxococcaceae bacterium
AAGGTCTGGATCAAGGCGAAAAACACCAAGCTGCTGCAGAAGGCCGACGCCACCTCGAAGGTGATCGCGGTCCTTCAGCCGGGCGAGGAGGTCGCGTGGCAGAGCGGCCCCGAGGCGAAGGAGTTCCACAAGGTGAAGTCGAAGAAGGAGGGCTACGTCTACTTCGCGAACCTGTCGCTCCAGCCGTCCGAGCCCGAATTCAAGCCGAACGGCGAGAAGGTGGATCCGAAGGTCTTCGCCAACAGCGGCGCGGCGACGAAGGCGCTGTCCGAGGGAGCCATCGCATACGGCACGAAGAAGCTCTCGCGCGAGGACGCGGTGCGGTCGGTGATCGCGATGGAGGCGATCGCCGCGAAGGTGGACCCGACGCAGCTCGCCGCGCACGCCAAATCGGTGGGCATCGCATCCGTCGTCGGCGAGAAGGACAAGCCGTGAGGCGCGCACGCACAGTTGGACTTCTGTTGCTGGGCGTCGCCGTGGGGTGCAGCGCGGTCGATGCGATCAAGAAGGGAACGTCGAAGGCCACCTCCGACATCAACAAGGCGACCGGCACCGCGAAGGAGAACTTCGAGCACCCCAAAGCCCCGCCTGACGCGGACAAGGCGTGCAGCAAGTTCCAGCTCGCGGCTGTCAGCTACGACGAGGAGGCGGCGTTCGGTGGCGCGGTGGCGGTCAACCTCGCGCAGGGTGGGCTGGAGATCGATCCGATCGAAGGGAAGATCGAACCCGATTCGAAGAAGAAGCCCATCGAGTACGCGGTGAAGCCCGGCGATCGGTTCGACGCGCTCACCTATCTGAACACCGTGGGGCGGAACCTCGGCGCCCAGTCTCCTCGCCCCGAAGTGGAGTGGAAGTTCGCGGTGCTTACGGACGACAAGACCATCAACGCCGTGTCCGCACCGGCGGGCTACGTGTTCGTGACGAAGGCGTTGCTGAGCAAAGTGCAGAACGAAGACCAGCTCGCCGGCGTGCTCGCGCACGAGATTGGCCACGTCGCGCTTCGACACGCGCTCAAGCGGTATTCCGACTCCAAGTACTGGCTCTGCGTCGGCACGTTCCTGGGAAAGAAGGTCACCGACACAGCGAAGAGCGGCGCAAACCAGTTTGCGAACGCGCTCCCCAAGGGCGGCATCTCGCCGGACAGCCCGCTCGGGAAGACGTTCGGCGGGTTCATCGAGGGCACGGCGACGAAGGTCGATCTGAACGATCCCAGCAATCTCGACGCGCTGACGGATCTGGTGGACCGGGTCGTGCGGCCGCTGCTCGAGCTCGGCTATTCGCACGACGACGAGTACGCCGCCGACGAGGTCGCGGCCTCACTGCTGCGCTCGGCCGGCTACTCCACCGCCGAGTACGGAAAGTTCCTCACGTCACTTCCGAACGGCGGCGCCTTCAAGAACCACCCGACCGGCCAGGACCGCGTGCTGCATCTCAAGGCGTTCATCGAGAAGCAGCAACAGGATGATCCGTTCTTCGCGCCCGCGCCGGACCATCCACCGATCGCGCTGTCGGAGAAGTTGAAGCCGCTGCTCTGAGGGCTACGCGACGACGGCGGTGCACGCCCGGCAGCGCTTCGCGAGCAGCGGAATCTTCTCCAGACATTCCGGACAGTCCTTCGTCGCGGGCGGCGGCGCGTTCAGCAGCACCTTCGTGATCGCGAACACCACGAGCGCGATGATCAGAAAATCCACGACGCGGCCGATCAGATCTCCGTACTTGATGGAGTTGGCTCCAGCGAGCTGAAGCTCAGCGGTGCGCCAATCACCCGCCGGCAGGACCGCGCCGACCAGCGGCATGATCAGATCATCGACGATGCCGCTCACGACTTTGCCGATCGCCGCGCCGATGACGACGCCCACCGCCAACGCGAGCGCATTCTGCTTGAACAGAAAGTCTCTGAAGTCCTTCCACATCAGAGCGCCATTTCGAGTCCGGCCATCAGCGCGGTGTCGGTAGGCTTCTTCAAAGGCGCGGGCTTGCTGTCGTGGTTCACCACGAAGCTGACGTTCAGGCTGAGTGACTGCGTGAGCCGCGAGGACAGCTTCGTCGTCGAGTTCACCAGCACGCGCGAGTCCGAGAGGATGTTCGGGATGATTTCCGCGTCCTCGGAGAACTGAACTTCCTTGTTGAGCGCATAGTGGAACGCGAGCCCGAAGCGGGGACCGAGCAGGTCCACGTCGTCCACGTTCAGCGGCGTCGGGTAGTACTGGAACCGCTGCTCCTTCGCGTAGCGGAGCGCGAGGTCGGTGCGGAGCAACAGCGTGTTCAGATCGCCTTCCTTCCGCTCCAGCCACACGTTGCTCGCACCGGCTTCACCGTAGAGCCGCGCCTCCACGCTCTTCACGTGATCCGTCTCCGCGCCGCCGAGCAGATACGCGCTCACCCGTTCAGTGAGGCGGCGATCTCCCCGCAGCTCGCCCATCGCGCGGAGAGCCACGACGGACGCGTCCGTTCCGATGTCGGAGGCCGAACGCGCCTGCCCGTACGCACCGCTCGCCTTCGCGGCGAGGATCCAGTGCTCGGTCTTCTTCTCCAACGCGGCGAGCCCGGTGAACGTCAGCGTCTCCGCGTTGCCAGTGAGCGAGACGAGTCCGAGGCCGAGGGTGCCGCGCCATTCCGTTTCGGTGGTGGCGACGGTGCCTCCGGGAGGCGGAGGGATGAGCGTCTCCTGCTGTCCGTTCTTCTCGGTCGCCTTCGCGATTCGCTCGGCAGCTTCGGCGGTGCGCTCCGCGGCTGCGGCGGTGCGCTCCATCGCCTTCAGCGCGCGGTCATCCGTGCTGTTCGGAGTGGCAACGGTGTCAGCGGGAGGGGTCTGGGACAGCGCGACGAGCAACACCAGCTTGAACGGCAACACGGAAGAATGACCTCGCGGAAAAGGGGGAGCTTTCGGCGCGCCCCTCTAGTGCAAAGCCGTTCACCTTTTCGCCGTCACTTCACGCGCAGTGTTGGCCGCTGTGCGGTCCGCGCTACCTCGCGGCCGCGTTGGCCAGCGCGCGGTGCACCGCTTCGAGCGCCCGCCGCGCTTCCATCAACTCCGCCCGCTCAGCGGTGAGCTCCGAGACCTGCCGCGCCAGCGTGTCGCGTTCCACGGTCACGGCATCGAGGCCACGGCGCAGCGTCGAGGCATCTTCGTGCGCTGCCTCGAGATCCGCCGCGAGCTTCTCTTCCTCGGACAGGCTCTCCTGCAGCGCCGCATCGCGCTTCGCGATCTCCGCGTTGAGCGACTCCTTCTCCTTCGCCGACGCATCGAGTGACTGACGCGCCTCCTGAAGCTTCAGCAACGACTCGTCACGTTCGCCTTCGAGCGACTGCAGCTCGCGCTCGAGCTCGGACAAAAGCCGCGCGCGCTCTTCCATCTGCTGCGTGAGCCGGCGCGCCTCCTCCATGCGCGAGCGGGCCTCTTCCGTCGCCTTCTCCGCCGTGCGGCGGGCCGCTTCGAGATCCTGCGTCAGCGCGAGGTTCAGCGCCTTGAGCTTGCCGACCTCGGTCTGAAGAACGCTGATGCGCTCCACCGCGCGAATGCCCGTCTCGGCTACCGTGGCGGGCAGCGGCTCGGGGCGCGGATTCTCACGCACCGCCTTGAGCCGTTCCTTCAGCCGTTCACGGCGAACGTCCGGCGAGAGCTCCTCGAGCTGCGCGGGAGACGGCGGCGCTTCAGTCTGAACTTCCACCATGTGATTCGGCGGCTCCATCGCGGCGACGACGGAGGCAGAGACCAGGGTCTTGATCGGCGACGGCATGGAGGCCTCCGGAGAGTTGCGGGCGACGAGGTCTGAATCGAATGAGGATTCCGCGCGCGCCTCGATGCGCGCCGAGGCGTCGAGCGTGAACGCAGCGCCCTGCACGACCTCCGAGCGCGAGGCCGCGGTGCGAGCGACGGTGGATGATTCGGAGCTGCTCGGAGCGAAGTGCTCCTGCGAGGCAGCCGCGCGAGCGACCGAAACCGAATCAAAGCCGCGGTGGGCGACCTGCTCCTGCGCAGCAGCCGGGCTGGTCTGGGAGCCGCGCAGAGCGACCTGCGCGTGCGAAGCAGACTCAGGGCTGCGCGGGTCCGCGGATTCAGCCCGCGCGACCTGTCCACCGCGCGCGGTCACTCGGGAGTCAGCAACAGCTCGCCCACCCTCGGTCCAGTCCGCCTGACCGCGACCGCGCGGCGCATCCGCTTGAGCACGCACCGTCGCGCCCTTCGCGCGTACTGCTGCCGGCGGCTCAGCGGCAACCGACGCGGCGATGTGCTCCACCATCTCGTGCGCCACGCCATCGAGCGCGCGCTGCATCGCCTCTGCGGCGGTGGGCTTCGGTCCGTTCGCTCGCTCCACCTTCGCCTTCAGCGTCGACGCGAGGTCCGCGGCAACCGGCGCGGGCTCGGGCGTGGGCTCCGGTTCCACGACGGTGGAGACCATGGCGCCGAGGCGGAGACGTGGTTTCGCGCGGGAGACGTTCTGCTCGAAGGCCTTCTTCATCGTTCTGGTCCTGTGCGGCTAGCCCGCTCGACGGGCGGAGGTGGTGGAGGGGGTGGTGTGCGCGAGGCGGCGGAGGACCTCGTCGATGACGCCCTGAACGTCAGTCGCGCCCTTGCTCTCCGGCGCGGCGACGAACACCGGCACGCCTTCGGAGGACGCCTGCGCGAACTTCGTGCACTGCCGCACGATGGTGGGGAGCAGGTACTCGGGGTAGTGCTTCTGCAACGCCTCGAGCGCTTCCTTCGCGAGCTTGAAGGTCTGGTTGTACGCGTTGACGGTGATGAACACGTGGTCCAGCACGTGGTTCAGATCCTCTTCCAACGACTGGACCGTCTCGAAGAGCAGCTTGAGCCCGTGGAAGGAGAGAAAGTCCGCGAGCACCGGAACGAAGAGATCGTCCGCCGCCATCAGCGCGTTCAGGTTCAGCAGCCCGAAAGAAGGCGGCGCGTCGAAGACGATGAGGTCGTACTGACCTTCGACTTCCTTGAGCGCGTTCTTGAGCTTGAACTCGCGTCCCGCCATCGGCATCAGCGAGAGGTCGACGGTGCTCATCGACAGATTCGACGGGACGAACGACAGGTTCGGCAGCGGCGTCGTCTGCACCACCTCGCTGATCGGCGTCTTGCGCACGAGCACATCGAGCAGCGTCTTCTGAAAATCCTCGCCCTCGTAGCCGAGGCACTTGGTCGCGTGGCCCTGGCTGTCGAGATCCACCAGCAGTACGCCGTAGCCCATCTCCGCGAGCCGGAACGCGTAGTTGCTGCTGAGCGAAGTCTTCCCGGTGCCGCCCTTGAAGTTGAGGAACAGCTGCTTCCGGTTGCCGACGGGCGGCGGGTACTTGCCGAACTTCCCGCGCAGCTCCCAGAGGTCCTCGGCCGTGTAGAGCTCTTTCTTGAGCGCGGAGGTGAGCACGCGCTCCTTCACGCCGAGCATCTCGGCCATCCGCTTACCGCTGTAGGTCGGTGCTTCCATGATTCACTCCTCTACGCGGTAAAGAACTTGAGCCCACGGCGAACCAACGCGCCGCGCGCCACCAGCAGATCGCACGCTTCCGAAGCGACGGCCTCGTCGACGGAAACCGCGCGAGAGAGCTCCGCGAGCGTCCGCCCGCGAATCGCGCTCCGGACTTCGATGACGAGCTGCGAGCAGAGCGCCTCCGAAATGATCGGCGCCGGGATCGGCGGTGCGGGGGCGCACTCGAAAGTGCGAGCAGCCGAGACGGCGGGAGCAGCGGACCGCTCGACATCGCGAGCAGACGAGACTGCCGGAGCGGCAGCGCGCTCGACATCGCGAGACGAGACTGTCGGAGCAGCAGCGCGCTCGACATCGCGAGACGAGAGCGCGGCACCGTGCCCCTCGCTCGAGGACGCGCGGACTTGAACCGAAGCCGGTGCGGCGCTCATCCGCTCGACACTCGACGCTGAACGTTCGACGAACGCGGACGGCCTGCTCGGCAATCCCGAGATCCGCCGAATCTCCCGCCGCCGCTGCGCCTCATCCAGCGTCACGACCGCCGAGACATCCTCGCCGACGATCCGCGACATCGACTGCGCCGCGGCCTTGCGAACTTTCACGTCCGAATCGCGCAGCGCACGAACGAGGAGCTGCCGCGCCTTCTCGCCGCTCGACGCCGCGAGCACCAGCGCACCCAACGCCCGAACATCGGCGTCCGCATCCGCGATCGCCTGTTCACCGAGCGCCAGCGCCGCATCCCCCGACAGCCCCAACGCGAGCAGCGACGCGCGACGCCGCACCGCCCGGTCCGGATCCTTCATCGCGGCGGAGAGCTGCGGCGCAGCGGACGACGGCGAGAGCTTCATCAGCGTCTTCAGCGCGGTGACGCGCACGTCCGGGCTGTACGCGGCGAGCAGCGGCTTGATGATCGCCACGCCTTCTTCTTTCGCGACGGTCGCGAACGCATCCATCAGCGCGACCTGCACGCGCTCATCCGTCTCGGCGTGAAGCGCGGTCGCGATCGGCGCGGCGGAGGCGGGATGCTGCAGCGCCTTCAGTCGTTCGGCGGCGCGCACTCGTGCGGAAGGATCCGGCGCGGACAGCTCGCGGATGGAGAACCCGAACAAGGTCTCCTCGCTGCGGCCCGGAAAGCTCTGCGCACCGGAGAGCGCGAGGACTTCCTCCGTCGTGACCGCGAGCCGCCCCTGAGCGGCGAGGCGCACCGCGTGCGTGACCGCGGCAGAGGGCGGCGCGGCGGCGAAGCGGGGCTCATGCTCGCGCGCGTGAACGTGAATGGACACCGGCGCGGACGACGCAGCAGCGAACGCTATGGGCTCCGACGAACGGCCGAGCACTTCGCTGCGCAGATCCGAGATGAAGCTCGCGAGGTCGAACGGATTCTCCTCGGCGGTCCCCGCCTCGAAGATGCGCGAGGCCTCCAGCATCTTGCCGATCAGCGCCGCTCGCTCCTGCCGCAGCGCTTCGTTGATCCGCCCGAGCTCTTCCTTCTCGGAGTGCGAACGCCCAAGCCGCACCTGACGCTCAGCGAGCTCGCGCCGCACTTCGATCTCTCGCTGCGACGCAGAGGCGAGCTCCGCCTTGAGCCTGTCGATCTCCGCTCGGCTCTGCGCGAGATCATTGCTGAGGCTGCCGGCGCGAGCCTCGAAGTACACGATCTTCTCGAGGGCGCTCTTCAGAAGCGCGTCCGGACGCTCGTCGCTCAAGTGGGTAAGACCCCTCCGAAAAGACCCGACTCGCGAGGGTACAGCCCTGTAGCGGCCTGTCCCGTTTTCCACCTCAGATCCCGGGACCACCCACGCGTGGGCCAGTGTACGCAACCCCTGAGTGCCCGTAAACCCCCGAAGTTCCTAAGTTTTTCGATAAACTGAACGATCGTTCAGCCGCAATCGCGCGGAGGCCGATTTACCGGCCCTGGAGCGGGCCTGGCGGTCCGCGGCGAACCGGCGCGGTGCCCACCAGATCGAACCCGGTGGCGCCGAGCACGCTGTCCCGCCAGCGCGTCGGCGCGCTGAGCTTGGGCAGGTTCACGCGGTGCAGCCGCCTTCCGCCGTAGATGAGCGCCGCTCCGTCGCGGGTGAACCTCACGGCCTGAACCCACTCTTCATCCGCGAGATACGTGGCCATCTGCTCGCCCGTGTGACGGTTCCAGATGCGCACGGTGCCGTCGCGTGCGCCGCTCGCGATGAGCTGACCGTCGGGACTGAAGTCGAGCGCGAACACATGATCCTCATGTCCCTGCAGCACGCCCGCCGCCGAGAAACTGGCCACGTCCCACAGCCGCACCGTCTTGTCCCAGCTCGCCGTCGCCAACGTCTGTCCGTCCGGAGAGAACTCCACCCGCCTGAGCCCGTGCACGTGGCCCTTCAGAGAGGCGAGCTCCTTCTTCGCCGCGGTATCCCAGAGCTTCGCCGTCTTGTCGTAGCTCGCCGTCGCGAACAGCTTCCCGTCGGGCGAGTACGCGATCGAGAACACCGAGTCCTGATGCGCCTGCAACGTTCCCTCGGGCGCGCCCGACTCCGAATCGAAGAACCGGACGAGGCCTTCGCGGCCTGAGGTCGTCAGCGTGCGTCCGTCCGGAGACCAGGCGATGCCCTGCACGACGACGGGATCGGTGAAGGCGCGGAAGAGTTCCTTGTGGGAATCCACGTCGTAGACGCAGACGTCTGAGTGCGAGCAATTGGCGGCGAGCTTCTTTCCATCCGGAGACCACGCGAGCTCCAGCACGAGGTACGGCAGCGCGTCGATGCGGAATTTCTCCTCGAAGGAATCGACGTCGCGCACCACGAGGCTCTTCCCCTCGCCCACGGCGACGGTCCTGCCCTGTGGCGAGACCTGCATCGCGAGCATCGTCTGCGAATCATCTCCGGGCGCGGCCTCCCGCCGGAGATCCCGGACCCACGCGCGCTCGTCCACACCGGCCCACGCGAGCTGCCGGCCGTCGGGGGAGAACGCCAGCGCGAGCACATCGGACTCGAAGCCATAGGATTCGCTCAAAAGCGGCTGGCCATGCGCCACGTCCCAGACGCGAACGGTGCGATCCGCGCTCCCCGTCGCGAGCAGACGGCTGTCGGGAGAGAACGCGAGCGCGGTCACCTTCGCGGTGTGCCCCGGCATCGCCCGAACGAGCGTGAACTCCGGCACCTGCCACACGCGAATGTTTCCGTCGCGGCCCGCCGTGGCGAGCAGCTTTCCGTCCCGAGAGAACCCCGCCGCGAGCAGTGGGGTGGAATGCTCGGAGAGGACCGGCGCCGGCGCGAACGCCTCCCCGTTCTCCAGCGTCCAGACGCGCGCGGTTTGATCGCGGCTCGCGGTGACGAGCAGCTTCGAGTCCGGAGAGATCGCCACCGCGTAGACCGCCTGCGCGTGAGCGAGAAACTTCTTCCGAAGCGTGAGCTTCTCCGCGTCGACGAGGTACACGTTTCGGTCCTCGGACCCGATCGCAATGGTCTTTCCGTCCGACGACCACGCGACGGCGTTCAGGCGATCTTCGGCGGTGACCGGTTCCGCGAGCAGCGCGCCAGCAGCGACGTCGAAGACCCGCGCCTTGTGATCATCCGCCACGGTGGCGAGCCGCTTGCTGTCGGGGCTGAATGCGACCCCCATCACCGAATCGCCGTGCCCACCGATGACGCGCACCTGCTCTCCGCGCTGCACGTCCCACAGGTGCACCGACTTGTCCGCCGAGCCCAGCGCGAGCAGCTTTCCATCCGGCGAATAGGCCACTGCGTTCACGCCGTTTCCGTTTCCACGAAAAAACCGGAGCGCTTCGTGCGAGCGGTCCGACGCGAGCTGCGCGCCGATGCGCGCCTCCGGCAGATCGTTCTCCACGCGCGCGGCCGCGTAATAGACGGCGGCCTGATCCCACTGAAAGCCCCGCTCGGCCTCGTGCGCCTTGTCGATGTACGTGCGCGCGAGGTTCTGGCGTGCCTCGCCCAGGTAGCGTTCGCTGCGCAGGTAGTTGGACCACGCGATCGCCGCCGCCGCCGCGAGCAGCACGAGCCCCAGCGCCGAGGTGATCGCCACGCCGCGGTGACGTGCGACCAGAAGCCGCGCGAGCTCCAGCAGCGAATATCGGTACGCACCCACGCGCGCGCCGGTGATGTACGCGTCGAGCTCGTCCGCGAGCAGCTTCGCGCTGCCGTAGCGCTTCGCCGGATCCTTCTCCAGCGCGAGCTCCGCGACGGCGGCGAGCTCGGGCGGCGCGTCTTCACAGAGCGTTCGCACGGGCGTGAGGGGCTCGGAGATCACCTTCTGCACGATTTCGTGCGCGGTACGTCCGACGAACGGCGCCGCCCCGGTCAGCACCTCGTACAGCATCGCGCCGAGCCCCCAGACATCGGAGCGTTCGTCGGCGGAGGTGGCCTCGCCGCGCGCCTGTTCGGGGCTCATGTACGACGGCGTCCCGAGCGCGAGGCCCGCCATCGTCTCGTGCTGTGGCTGAGCGGGCGCGTCGGTCGCCAGCGGATCCTGGAGGCCGCGAATCTTCGCGAGCCCCCAATCCACGAGCACGGTGTCGCCGAACGCGCCGATGATCACGTTGTCCGGCTTGATGTCGCGGTGAATCACGCCGTGCGCGTGCGCGTACGCAACCGCCTGCGCGACATCCAGCACGTGCCGGAGCAGACGCAGACGTTCCGGCAAGCTCTTCGCTTCAGCCAGCGCGCGCCGCAGCGTCCTCGGCGAAGTCTCTCCCGTAGGAGGGAGGATCAGCTTCTGAGTGCAGTAGAGCGATCCGTCGTCGCGCCGGCCGATCTCGTACACCGGCACGATGTTCGGGTGCTCCAGCGTGGCGGTGACGCGCGCCTCCCGGAGAAATCTGGCTTCAGCGCTCGTCACCGCGAGCTCGGTGGCACTGGCGGGGCGCAGCGGCTGCTTGAACGCCACATTGCGGCCCAGGTGAGCGTCGAACGCGACGTAGACGACGGACTGGCCGCCCCGCGCGACCTCCTCGAGGATCCGATACCGCCCAGGCGTCTCGCGCGTGAGCTCTCCCCACAGCTCGAATTCCGAGCTCGGACGGCGCACCGCTGGAGAAGCCGTCTTCGAGAGCAGCTCGTCGGCGTCGCTCCGCTTCGCGCCGGGGGGAACGTACGTATCTGGCGGCTCTCGCGCGCTCATCGAGCGGCGAAAAGTTTAGTCGGATCGTTCAGAAGATGCGTGCGCGCCAAGGTGCTGTAGTCTGCGCGCCTTTTCGAGGGAGGGGAAAACATGCCCACGTGGCTGAAGATCGTTCTGGGAATCCTTGTTGGTTCCGTCGTCATCTGCGGCGGTGTCGTTGGCGGCTGCTTCCTTTACGGCAAGCACAAGTTCAACGAGATGAAGGAAGGCGCCGACAGCACCGAGTTCGCGAAGAACAACACGCAGGACCAGTGCCTGCCCGAGGCGCTCAAGAAGGTGAAGGCGTGCGAGCCCACCGGCGTGATGTGCATCGGTCAGACGACGTTCTGGACGGCGAGCTGCTTCCAGGAAGCTCAGCCGTCTCCGGGCTTCTGCGACACCGTGCCGTTGAACGGTCCCGCCGCCGAGGCGTGGCAGCAGCAGCAGTGCAAGAGCGTGGGCCTGCCCGCGGACAAGAAGGGCAACGACGCGCGCTGCGGCGCGATCCTCACGATGGTCTTCCAGCACTGCGTCACCGCCCGGTACGACGGCGGCTCGGGCATGGATAACAACAACAACAACAACGACCAGGATCAGGGCGCGCCGGACAACGATGATCAGCCCTCGGACGACAAGGGCGAAGGCGCAGACCAGAAGAAGTAGTCAGCGCTTCACGTTCTTCATCCCGCTGGCGTTGAGCATGGAGCTCAGCGCCTCGGGAGGGAACGGCTTCTCGAGCACGGGGTTGGTGGTGGCGGCGAGGAAGGCCTTCGCGTCCGCTCGCACTGCCCCGCCGGTCATGAAGACGAAGCGCAGCGCGGCCTCGGGCGCTCGGCGGCTCACCTCCGCGAAGAGCTCCATTCCGTTCATCCCCGGCATCATCACGTCGCAGAGGATGAGGTCGTAGAGATCGCCGCGCGCGAGCTTCTCCAGCGCCTTCTCGCTCTCGGTGATCACGTCCACGTCGTGCTCGGCGCGAAGCAGCAGCTGCAGGCTCGTGCCCACCGCGCGGTGATCATCCACCACGAGCACGCGCTTGCGCTTGTCGGATGACGACGACGGACGTGGCGTGGTGACGGCCTCGCACGGAGGCAGCCGCACGAAGAAGGTGCTGCCCTTCCCCAGCTCGCTCTCGAACGTCAGCTCGCCGCCGAGATCCTCGACGATGCGGTGGCAGATGCTGAGCCCGAGCCCGGTGCCCACGCCGAAGGGCTTGGTGGTGAAGAACGGATCGAAGATCCGCGCTGCGACGTCCGCTGGAATCCCGCAGCCGGTGTCGCGCACGGCGATCTCCGCCCGGCCTTTCGAGTCGGTGCCCATCCGGACTTCGACCTCGTTCCGCTCCGGCGCGCCGGGTGCGATCGCCTGAGCAGCGTTGAGCAGAAGGTTCGTGAACACCTGGCCGAGCCGGGTCTCGTTCGCCATCACCTTCGGCATCGCGCTGCCCTTCTGAATCAGCGCAGCCCGGCTCTGGATCTCCGCATAGGTCAGCCGCACGGCGAGCTGCACCACGTGCGCGACATCCGTGGGCGCCCGAGCGGTCGATGCTTCGAGCCTCGAAAGTACCCGTACGTCCTTCACGATCTTCTGCACGGCGTCCGCCGCGTCCTTCGCCAGCGTCAACGCTTCCGGCGCCGGATGGAGCTGCCGCGCGAGCACCTCGAGGCTGTTGGAGAGCGCGGTGAGCGGCGTGTTGATCTCGTGCGCGAGCCCCGCCGACAACGTGCCCACCGCCGCGAGCCGCCCGGTGAGCCGCACCTTCTCTTCCAGCGCCTTGCGGTCCGTCACGTCCGTGTGCAGCCCGCTCATCCGCACCGCGCGGCCCCGGCCATCGCGCGCGACGACCATTCCGCGATCGAGGATCCACCGCCACGCGCCCGCCTTCGTCCGGAGCCGCACCTCGGTCTGGTACATCGGCGAGGTACCGACGATGTGCGCGCGCAACGTCGCCTCCGTCGACGCGAGATCCTCGGGGTGCGTGATGAGGCGCCACTGCGAGACGTGCGCGAGCTCCCGCGGCTCGTAGCCCAGCATCTCGAACAGCCGCGCGTTTCCGGTGACGTTTCCCGTCGCGAGGTCGTAGTCGAACAGGCCGTCGCCGGTGGCCTCGACGGCGAGGTGGAGCCGCTGCTCGCTCGCGCGCAACGCAGCCTCGGTGCGCTTGATGAGCGTCACGTCCTCCAGCAGCAGCAGCACCGGCGTGGACGGCTCGGAGTGCGGCAGTACCTGAACGCGCAGCGCGTGCGCGGCCTCCAAGTCTGCGCCGAAGAACGTCGTGGCGAGCGGGACCCGTTCGCTCATCACCCGCAGGATGAGCGCCGCGGTCTCCTGCGCGCGCGGATCAGCGGAGGCGCGGTTCTTCTCCAGAAACGGAAAGCCCTGAGTGACGCCGGGGCCGAGGGAGCCACTCGCGGACGCCTCGTTGGACCAGGCCGCGTTCAGCGCGACGATGCGGCCCTCGCGATCGAGCAGCGCCGCCGGACCGGGCAACGCATCCAGCAGCGCCTGTCGCGAGTTCTCCCCCAAGGCGCGGCACTGTAGTCGCCTTACCGGTTGGTAAGACAGCCCCCGGCACGTCAGGCGCGGGTGAGCGGCTTGTATTTGATGCGGTGTGGCTGCAGCGCATCCGCGCCGAGCCGCTTCTTCTTGTCCGCCTCGTAATCCTGGAAGTTGCCCTCGAAGAAGAACACTTTGCTCTCGCCTTCGAACGCGAGGATGTGCGTCGCGATGCGATCGAGGAACCAGCGATCGTGGCTGATGATCACCGCGCAGCCGGCGAACTCCGACAGGCCTTCTTCGAGCGACCGCATCGTCTCCACGTCGAGATCGTTGGTGGGCTCGTCGAGGAGCAGAAGATTGCCGCCCATCTTGAGGACCTTCGCGAGGTGGACGCGGTTGCGCTCGCCGCCGGAGAGATCCTTCACGCGCTTCTGCTGCGAATCTCCCTTGAACGCGAAGTTGGCGAGGTACGCGCGGCTGGCGATGCGCCGCCCCTGTCCGAGTTCCAGCTGATCCAGCCCGGCGGAGACCTCCTCGAACACCGTCTTGTCTCCTTCGAGGGACTCGCGGCTCTGATCCACGTAGGCGATCTTCACGCCGTCGCCGACCTTGAACTCGCCCGCGTCCGGCTTCTCCTGGCCGGTGATCATCCGGAACAGCGTCGTCTTGCCCGCGCCGTTGGGGCCGATGACCCCGACGATGCCGTTGGGCGGAAGCTTGAAGGAGAGATCATCGATCAGCAGCCGATCTCCGAAGGCTTTGCGCAGGCCCTTCGCTTCGACCACGGTGCCGCCGAGCTTGGGTCCTGGCGGGATGAAGATCTCGCCCGTGACCTCTTTCTGCCGGCCTGCTTCAGCGACCATCTCCTCGTACCGCTGCAGACGCGCCTTGCTCTTCGCCTGACGTGCCTTCTGCGAGGAGCGGACCCATTCGAGCTCGCGCGCGAGGAACTTCTGCTTCGAGCCCTCCTGCTTCTCCTCCATCTTGAGCCGGTTCTGCTTCTGGTCCAGCCACGAGGAGTAGTTGCCCTTCCACGGCACGCCCTCGCCGCGATCGAGCTCCAGGATCCACTGCGCCACGTTGTCGAGGAAGTACCGGTCGTGCGTCACGGACACAATCGTCCCCGGGTACTCTTTCAGCGCCTGCTCGAGCCACGCGACGGACTCCGCGTCGAGGTGGTTGGTGGGTTCGTCGAGCAGCAGCAGGTCCGGCTTCTCGAGGAGAATCCGGCACAGCGCGACGCGGCGCTTCTCACCACCGGACAGCTTGGTGACGTCCGCGTCGGGCGGCGGCAGGCGGAGCGCATCCATCGCGATCTCCAGCGTGCGGTCCAGCTCCCATGCGTTCGAGGCGTCGATCGCGTCCTGCAGCTTTCCCTGCTCCGCGAGCAGCTTCTCCATCGCTGCGTCGTCCATCGGCTCGGCGAACTTCGCGGAGATCTCGTTGAAGCGGTTGAGCAGATCCCGGATCGGCTTCACGCCGAGCTCCACGTTGCCCTTCACATCCAGCTTCGGATCGAGCTGCGGCTCCTGCTGCAGAAAGCCCACGCGCGCTGACGGATCCGGCCGAGCGGTCCCGAAGAACTCCTTGTCCACGCCCGCCATGATGCGCAGCAGCGTGGATTTGCCCGCGCCGTTGGGACCGATCACGCCGATCTTCGCGCCGGGGAAGAACGAGAGATAAATCCCCTTGAGGATGTCCTTCCCGTTCTTGACCTTGCGAAGGTCCTGCATCGTGAAGATGAAGTTCTCAGCCATGGGGCGCCTTTTGCGCTAATCGTGGCGGCCGTGTCCACCGCCATTCTGGAAGTCGTCAACCTCCGCAAGGAGTACCCGAAAGTCACCGCGCTCGCGGGCGTGACGTTGACCATCGCGACGGGAGAGATCTTCGCGCTCCTGGGGCCGAACGGCGCGGGGAAGACGACGCTGATTGGCGCGGTGTGCGGGCTGGTGAAGAAGACGTCGGGCAGCATCCGCGTGCTCGGGATGGACGTGGACGCGGATCCGGTGAAGCCGCGCTTCTCGGTGGGGCTCGTGCCGCAGGAGATCAACTTCGATCCGTTCTTCACCGCTCGCGAGGCGCTGCAGATTCAGCTCGGCTACTACGGAAGGCCGAGGGACGACGCGCGAGTGGAAGAGGTCCTGCGTGCGCTGAACCTCTGGGACAAGGCGGACGCCCAGACGCGAGCGCTGTCCGGAGGAATGAAGCGCAGGTTGCTGATCGCGAAGGCGCTCGTGCACAGGCCGAAGCTCGTGTTTCTGGATGAGCCGACGGCCGGAGTGGATGTGGAGCTGCGCCGGGATCTCTGGACGTACGTGCGGAAGCTGCGCGCGGAGGGCACGACGATTGTTTTGACCACGCACTATCTCGAAGAGGCCGAGGAGCTCGCGGATCGCGTGGGGATCATCGATCACGGAAAGCTGCTCCTCGTGGACGAGAAGACCGCGCTGATGCGGAGGCTCGGGGAGCGGCTGCTCGTCGTGCAGTTCAGCGCGAAGGTGGAGAGCCTGCCGGACGCCGTCAGCTCCACCGGCGCGAAGCTGTCGGACGATCGGATGTCGCTCACGTACACCGAGAAGCCCGGCTGCGCGGATGCGAGTGAAGTGCTCAAGCGCGTCTACGCCGCGAACCTCCCGGTGAAAGATGTCGAGACGCGGAAGAGCCGGCTCGAGGACATCCTGTTGCAGGTCCTGCACGGTCAGGCGGCGTGAGTCCCGACCCCGCGACTGTCGATCGCGTGCGGGTTCCGTCGTGGCCGGATGCGTGGTTGCGGATTTGCGCGAGCTTCGGGCTCGCGGGCTGGCTGCTCGTCTCATGCATCGTCCCGGCGATCTTCGCGCTGTGGACGGCGACGAATCTGGAGCGGGCGCTGCGCACGGTCGTCGTGATCGCGATGGTGCCGTACATGAGCGCCACGGTGTTGTTTCCGGTGAACGCGATCCTGAGCGGTTTTCTGCTACGGCGGATCTCGCTCGGGCTCATCGCGTTCTCGGCGCGGGTGCGAGGTACCGGTGTCGTCCTCAGCGTCCTCGGTACGCTCAGCAACGCCACGCTGTGCCTGATGTTCGCGGCGCTGCTGAAGGACGAGGACCGCCCGGTCGCTGCAGCGGCGTTGATCTGGATGATCACGACCTCCGCGCTGGGCGCGTTCGGAGGACCGTTCCTGCTCGCTGCCCTGCTCCGAATGGGCCGCAGCGCGGACTCGGTGAAGTTGGCGTGAAAATTGGCGGGCGGATTCCCTAATCGAGCGTACGGAACGCGATCCCCTCCCTGCGAACGGGACCACTCCGCGCAAACAAACCGCGCGTAATCGTTCTCATTCGCCAAGATTCGACAGGGGCCGTTTTCACTCTGTATACGCGCATCCCACATGAGCCGCCCCCTTCGACTGATCGCGCTGGTCACCGTCTCCCTTCTCGCCTGTTCTCCGAAGCCGTTCACCGGTTCGGACACCACGCAGACCAACACCGGCGCCAGCAACAGCTGCCACGTCCCCGCGGCTCCCGGTCCGATCTGCGACAAGGCGCCGGCGCATCTGACGGAGGATCCTCTGGGGACGGGGTTCTTTCTGGATGTGTGGCCGCAGGCGGAGCTCAGCGCGGCGCTCGGGCGGCGCGTCGTCTTCGGCGATGTGAACGGCGACAAGTATCCGGACTTCATCTCGATCAAGACGGGTGTCGGCCGAGGGCAGCAGCACCTGTGGATCAACGAGCTCTCCGAAGGCGGTTGGCGGAAGTTCACCGATCGCACCGAAGGCAGCGGCATCACGACGAACCGCGACGGCGGCGAAGGCCAGACGATGCTGATGGCCACTTTCGCTGACGTGGACAACGACGGAGACCTGGACCTCTTCTCCGGCAGCTACTCGCAGGAGCCCGCGCCTTCGACGAAGTACGACCCGGATCCGAACGAGCTGTACCTGAACGACGGCACCGGTCACTTCACGCGCAAGGAGGCATCCGGCGTGAGCGATCCGTGGCCCAACACCACGGCGGCGGCGGTGTTCCTCGACGCGGACCGCGACGGGAAGCTGGACCTGTACCTCGGCAACTTCATGAAGGTGTACCCGAACCTCGAATCGTACCAGTCCGAATTCTACAAGGGCACGGGCGATGGAACGTTCTTGCGGATGACCGAGCAGGTGGGGCTCGGCGCGAGCGGTCCTGTCGGTTCACAGACCAGCAACTTCGCGAAGCCGGTCTACGGCGTCACCTCTTGCGACTGGAACGACGACGGGCAGCCTGACCTGCTCGTCTCCACCTACTCGCTGATGCCGGATGATCTCTGGAAGAACGATCGCGGCATCTTCACCAACGTCAGCACCGAGACGAAGTTCGCGATGGATGATCAGCCGAACCCCGCCGAGCCCTGGTACCGGCAGGGCGGCAACACCTTCGGCGCGGCGTGCGGCGACTACGACAACGACGGCGACATCGATGTCTTCAACGCGGAGACGACGCACGGCGATTCACCGCGAAGCACGGCGGACCGGTCGCGCATTCTGGTCAATGGTGGCGCGGCGAATGGGTACGCGTTCACGCGGCCGGAGCTTTCGGCGACGGGGATCGATCGGCCGCTCGGGCCTTATGACAACGAGGGCGATCACGGCGCGGCGTGGCTGGACTTCGACAACGACGGGTTGCTGGACCTCGTCATCGAGCAGAGCGCGTATCCGGGGAACCACGCGTGGCTGTACCACCAGAAGCCGGACCACACGTTCGAGGACGTGACGGATGCATCCGGCGTGGGCCCGTCGCTCATCGAGTCCAACGGCCTCTCGGTGGACGACTACGACCGGGATGGCGATCTGGATTTCCTGATGGGCTCGGTCGACAACGTGAACGGCGTCGCGGCACCGGAAGGCCGCGAGCAGATTCACCTCTACCAGAACCGCGTCGGGCAGAAGCACAGCTTCCTCCACGTGACGCTGAAGGGCGTGACCGCGAATCGGCAGGGCATCGGCGCGAAGGTGACCGTCACCGCCGGCTGCCTCACTCAGACGCGGGAGATCTACGGCGGCAAGGGGACGTTCGGCGCCGCGGATCCGGCGTACGCGCACTTCGGGCTCGGAGACGTGAAGCGGATCGACAAGGTCGAGGTCCGGTGGCCCACCAATCCGCCGAAGGTGGACACGTACACGGACGTCGCGGTGAATCAGTTCCTGGAGATCACCGAAGGATCTTCCGAGCTGAGCTGCACGCCTGCCGTCACGCCGTAGACGGCCGAGCGAGTGCCGTGGTCCGAGTTCACGCACGTCGCCGACGCGCGCGCCAGATCATCGCGAGCACAAGCATCGCGCCCACGAGCCACGGCATCGAGCTTCCCTGCGAGCACGCGAAGCCAACCTGATACGGCGGCTTCCGCTCGTACCCGCCATCCTCCAGCCGGCAGACGCCGCCGTCGGGGACCCACTCATCGGCTGGACAGCTCGTCGCCACGCCGTCACACGCCTCCGGAAGATCGCACCGCGCTGCGGCGGCACGGCAAACAGTCCCCGCTCCCGACGGCACGCACGTTCCGTCCACCGGCGCGCCCATCGCTTCGCTGCACGCGAGGCAATCTCCTGCATCGCCGCCGCCGCACGCCGTGTCACAGCAGACGCCGTCCACGCAGAAGCCGGTCTTGCACTCGGCGGCGGAGAGGCAGAAGCCTCCCTGTGGCGCGAGGTCGGAGATCCACTCTCCGCGCGCGCGACCCACCTGCACGCCAGCGTCATCATCCGGCTCCGTGTAGAGCAGGAGAAGCTTTCCGCGTGCGACGGCACGGAGACTCGGATCCGTCTGCTGCGCGGGATTGGCCACCCACGGCGCACCCTGCGGCGTCGTCACGACTCCCGATGACGTGATCGTCGTACCGTAGAGATCCACGCCGACCGGATCGCGGAAATCCTCCCACGTCAGCCAGTAGGTCCGACCGTCGTGCACGACCTGTGGACTGCCCTCGCCGCGATTTCCCGCGACGACTTCGATGCGGTCCGCGTCCGCGAGAGTTCCATCCGCGCGCATCCGTCGCACGTAGATGTCGCCGGGCCAGATCTCCCAGCTCCGGTACGCGAAGAGGAAGCCTCTCCCATCAGACGCGACCGTGACCTCGTTCTGGTAGCTCTTGCCGTTGTCGATCGTCACGACGGGAAACTGATCCAGCACCGTCCCATCCACCGTCACGCGCGCGGCGAGGACGTCCGAAGACGTGACGTCGTTGTAGCTCTCCCAGCCGATGGCGTACTCGGTCCCGTTGAACGCGATGGACGGCGCGTACTCGCCATCACCCGTCCCCACGACCTTGAAGCCGTTTGGCTCCAGCACGCTGCCAGCCGGCGTCACCCGAGCTGCCCAGATGTCGTGGCCGCTCGTGTTGTCGTACGCGGCCCAGGTCACCATCCAGTTGCTCCCGTCGTGCGCGATGCGCGGGTGGGACTGAATGTTGGAGCGATCGCTCACCAGCACCGGCGTCGAGTCCGCGAACGTGCCGTCTGGAGTCACTCGACGGACGAAGAGGTGGCGACCGTCTCCGCCCGTCTCGTCGTCCATGTACGCGACGAGGTACTGACCGAACGCGAAGTCCACATCCGGATCCTCCTGTTCGCCGGTGCCGCTGCCGACGGTGAGAATCGGAGACTGCACGCCTCCATCCAGCGAAACGCGACGCGCGAAGAGATCGAACCCATCGCCGTAGCCGCGATCCTCCTCCCACACGAGGAGCGCACCAATTCCATCGGAGGAGGCCCTCGGACCGCGCTGCGCGGACGGCGCGCTGAAGGCGGTCACCGGCGCCGCGTCGATGGGCTGCAGCGCCGTCGTAAAGCGCTGGAAGAACGGCTCGCGGTACTGCTCGAACCCGTCCATGAAGAACAGCGCGCACTGGCCGGGGCTCGTGCAGGTGAGCGCCGGATCTGACAGGTAGCCGCCCGAGAGCTCGATGCCTGCGGGGTCGAGGATTGCGCCGGCGGGCGTGATGCGTTCAGCGATGACGCTGTCCTGGTTCGAGTCGAAGAACGCGAGCACGTACTCGGTGCCGTTCCAGGTCAGCGTGAGCTGGTGCTCATCGGCGGGGCTTGTGGCGATGGCGAGACCGGAGGGCGTGGCCGCGACGCCCGCCGCGGTCACCACGGAGGCTCGAACGTCGTGCGACCGGTCCTGCAGCTGTTCGGTCCAGCTCACGAAGAAGTCCGTTCCATCCGAACCCGCGACGAACTGCGAGTAGACGTCCGCCGAAGGCGAGAGGAGGAACGGGGCCGAGTCCATGGCGGCGCCCGCGCTGTCGAGCCGGTAGCCGAAGAGTTGATCCGCTCCGTTGTTCGGGCCCGAAGAGAGAAAGATCATGTACTCGGTGCCGTTGAAGGCCATGGCGCCGGCCCACTGATCTCCCGGCACGTCGCTCACCTGATTCGCGGTTCCGATGGGTCCGCCGGTTCCCACGCGCAGCGCGAAGAGATCCGAGCCCGAATTCACGTACTCGCTCCACACCACCATCGCGTCCGTGCCATTCGCGACGACGACCGGCGCGTTCTGAGAGCTGTCCGACGGCGAGAGCGCAAACCCATTCGGCTCCAGCACCTGCCCACCGGGGGACACGTGGGCACCGTAGACCTGCACGTGCCCGGAGGAATCTCCCTCCCAGACGAGCAGATAGTTCGTGCCGTCGAAGACGAGGCGAAGGTCCGACTTTCCGCCGGGCCCAATCGAAACCGGAATCCCGCCCGGGTCGAGCACCGTGCCGCTCGCCGTCACCCGAGCGGCGTAGACATCGCCCGCCTCCGTCGTTCGCCGGAAGTCGATCCACGCGAAGAGGTAGTTGGTCCCGTCGAACGCGGCCTTCGTCTCCACCGAGTCGCCCGCGAGCCCTGTCCCAGGCAGCACCGGGGCGAAGGTGAACGGCGACGAGAACGTCTGAGCCGAGGCGGCGGCCAGATGCAGCATCAGCAGCAACCCGGCGACGCGCCTCATTCGGCGAGCAGTCTACACCTCAAGGAAGCACGGTCACTGTGACCTGAGTCTTCCTGCCCCCCTCACAGCTCAGCTTCAGCACCGACGTGCCGCTCTCCCGAGCGCTGATGATCAGCACCCGGATCAGCGACAACTCGGCGTCCGCAGCGCTGCCCTGCCCGTGCAGCCCGCTCACCTGACAGCTCGGATTGAACGCGCGGCGCTCTCCAGCCTTGAGCGTCAGCCTGGCGGGGAGCGATGGAAGCGTTCCCGGCGCCGCGCCATCGAAGAGATCCGGCAGCGGCTTCGCGACGACGGTGACGGAGCGCTTCTGCCCGCCGCACTTCACTTGGAGCGTTCCAGTGATGGGAACCGTCGCGGAGACGTCCACGCGCGTGCCACGCACACTCACGGTGAGCTTCTTCTCGTCAGTGCTCACCTCGGCACCGAAGCAGGGCGCGACGAAGGCGTACTGCTCACCCGCGAAGAGCTCTACCCGTTCTCCGAGTTGTGGCCCTGCGAGAACCAGCGCGAAGAACCAGAGCACTCAACTCTCCTTCGACGGACGGCGGTCCGCGACTCTAGCGCAGCGCTAGAGATTTC
>JBJMQN010000222.1:0-18456 GCA_045802665.1 Myxococcaceae bacterium
ACGGGTTTTTCGGAGCCCTTTCGAGGCTGCTGGCGTTCGATATGAGCGCGATCGTCGAGACGGCGCGTGGGAAGGGATGAACCACCTCGCGATCTCGCGACAGCGGCATTGCGCCGTCGAAATGCGACCGATTTTCGAGAGGGGTGCTGACGAAACCGGTCGCGCGCGCGAAACCGTGTCAAGAGGGCAATCGAAAAAAGTTGGACGAAATTGCGAAGAGCTCAATCCCACCGAGCGGGCGCCTGGCACTCGCACAGCTGGCGTTGAGCGAGATCAATCCACTCATCCACGGCGCGCATCACCGAATCCAGGCCCTCTCCGTGGACGGGAAGGGACGCATAGATGCTGCCGAAGCGGTTAGCCATTCCAATCAGAGGTTCGGCTGAACCGAACGCCCGGCCCAGCTCCGCGGCGTGAGGCTCATCGAGAAGCACGCTGACGACCGCGACGTTGTCCGCCAGCCACGGTGCCCTGCGAGCATTCAGCCGGGCGCGGACTGTGGAGCACTGAGGGCACTCAGCGCCGTCGAGTAAGGCGATGACCATCTCGCGCCGCTGCCAGTGCTCCTGCGTACCGTTCTCGAAGAGCGGGATGTCTTTCGCGAGCTGCATGAGGGAATCGTTGTGATCCAAGCATCAGCGCGCAAGCGGCAATCAGGTTTCCTCAGCCGAGCTCACCCCTCCGCCAGCACCGCCAGATCATCCCGATGCACAGCCTCATCGAGATACCGGTACCCAAGAATCGCCTCGATCTCCGAGCTCTTCTTCCCGGCGATGAGCCGCATCTCCTCCGACGGATAAGCAGCGAGCCCACGAGCGAACGGCACGCCGGATTCATCGAGCAGATCCACCGGGTCTCCCTCGCCGAACGTCCCCTCGACGAGCCGAATCCCGGAAGGCAGCAGGCTCTTCTTCGCGTCGATCACGGCCGCCTTCGCACCCGCGTCGACCACCACGGTCCCCTTCGGCCGAAGCGCATGCGCGATCCACGTCTGTCGCGCGGACCGTCGGGACGTCTTCCGTTCGAACAGAGTTCCGATCTCCTCGCCCGAAAGCACCTGCCGCAGCCGGCCGGGAGTCCCGCCGGAAGTGATCACGCACCGAATCCCGACCTCGGTCACATGCGCGGCGGCGCGCAGCTTCGTCGCCATTCCACCGGTGCCGACCTGAGTCCCGCTCCCGGTCCCGAGCGACATCACCTCACCCGAGATCGTCGGAATGAACGAGAGCAGCTCCGCCTTCGGATCGGTGCGCGGGTCCGCTGAATAGAGACCCTCCACGTCCGAGAGGATCACCAGCAGATCCGCCTCGAGCAGCCCCGCCACCAGGCCCGCCAGGGTGTCGTTGTCGCCGAATTTCAGCTCGTCGATCGAGACCGTGTCGTTTTCATTGATGATCGGGATGACCTCCTCCGCGATCAGCCGGTTCAGCGCGTGGCGAGCATTCAGATACCGCCGGCGATCCTGAACGTCGTCGTGCGTGAGGAGCACCTGAGCGACTCGACGGTTTCCGTCATCAAAGGCATCTTCATAAGCGCGCATCAGCCGGCTCTGGCCCACCGCGGCGCACGCCTGTTTCCCGGGGACGTCCTTCGGTCGCTCCGCGTACTCGAGGCGTTCGACGCCGAGGGCGATCGCGCCTGAGCTGACCACGACGAGCTCTCTATCCGTCGCCGCCCACAACAAATCCGCGCAGAGGGCATGAAAATGATCGCGGTTGAAGCGGCCGGTCGCGTTAGTCAGCGCGCCAGTTCCAATCTTCACCACGACTCGGCGAGCATTCTTGAGGATGTCCCGACTGCTCATTCGCGCGGACCATATGACTCCTCGGCAGCCCTCCGCACGAGCGGACGTGATCTCCTCTGTCAGTCCGCGATAAATCCCCCGTCTCCAGCGGTTATCCAGAGTCCTACTTTGACTCCGGCAGTACCTTTCAGTCGGAGCACCACGAGCTTTGAACGACGTCTTCGGCCACACGCTCGGACTCAAGCCGAGCGAGCTCAAAAATCTCCGCAACACCTATCGCCGCCGCGTGAGCCCTCACGAGGTCGTCAGCGCCGAGCTGGCGCGTCACCTCACCGAGATCTCGCACGAGACGAACCGCCAGGTGGGCGTGCTCATCAACCGCAAGGGCGAGGTCGAGTACGTGATCGTCGGCAACGCCCACAAGCTGGAGCTGCCGGACATCGGTCGCGCTCGAGCGGGCAGCCACCGTCTGCGCGGCCTGCGCCTCGTCCACACGCACCTGAAATCTGAACCGCTCACGAGAGACGATCTCACCGACCTCGCGCTGCTCCGGCTGGACTGCGTCGCGGCGCTGGGCGTGCTCGAAGAAGGTCTGCCGGGCGTGCTGCACCTCGGCACGCTGCTGCCTGAAAACAGCGGCGGCGGGTTCTGGCGCACCGAGACGCTGCCGTCCGTTCACGGCCCGCAGCCGGACATGCTCCGCAACTCGGTCGCATTGGAAGAAGAGTTCGCCCGAGCCGTCTCCGCCCGTAAGACCGGCGGCCGCGAGCGAGCGATCCTCGTCGGCGTCTGTCTCGACGGAAATCGAGCAGCGGCCGAGGCGTCGCTCTCCGAGCTGAAGGAGCTCGCGCGAACCGCCGGCGTCGAAGTGCTGGATGCCGTGATGCAGGTCCGGCGGCAACCGGATCCGCGCTACCTCATCGGCCGCGGAAAGCTCGAGGAGCTGAACCTCAAGTCGATGCAGCTGATGGCGGACATCGTCGTGTTCGATCACGACCTGATGCCGTCTCAGTCGCGGCACATCGCGGAAGAGACCGCGCTGAAGATCCTCGACCGCACGCAGCTCATCCTCGACATCTTCGCGCAGCGGGCGCAGAGCGCGGACGGCAAGCTGCAGGTCGAGCTGGCACAGCTCAAGTACCTGCTCCCGCGGCTCTCGCAGAGCGATACGTCGCTCTCACGCCTCGGCGGCGGAATCGGTGGGCGCGGTCCTGGCGAAACGAAGCTCGAGATCGATCGCCGCCGAGCGCGCGACCGCATCACGGCGCTGGAGAAGCGGATCGACACGCTCAGCCGCGACCGTCAGGTGCGAAGAGCTCAGCGAAACCGCAAAGGCCTGCCGGTCATCTCCATCGTCGGCTACACCAACGCGGGCAAGAGCACGCTGCTCAACGCGCTCACGAACAGTCAGGTGGTCGCGGAGAACAAGCTGTTCGCGACGCTGGATCCGACGAGCAGACGGCTCCGGTTCCCCGACGAGCGCGAGGTGATCATCACCGACACGGTGGGCTTCATCCGCGATCTGCCGAAGGATCTCGTCAACGCCTTCCGGGCGACGCTGGAGGAGCTCTACGACGCGGATCTGCTGCTGCACGTGATCGATGCCTCGGATCCCGCTCGCGATGAGCAGGTGCAGGCGGTGGAGAAGATCCTGGAGGGCCTTGATCTCCTCGAGAAGCCGCGTCTGCTCGTGTGGAACAAGGTGGATCTCCTGGACAAGGAAGCCATCGACGACCTCGTCCGGCAGCGAGGAGGAGTTGGGGTCAGCGCAGAGACGCGACTCGGGTTCGATGATCTCCTCCTGAAAGCGGATCGGATCCTCTTCGCCGAGGGAGCGACCGCGCTCGGAGACGTGTCGCGCGAGTCGAGCGAGATTCACGAGGACGCGGAATCGCGCGAGGACCTGGAACCGGCCGTGCCCGCGGCCGTCGACGAGGTCGCCTGAGCCGGGTCCCGGCATAGCCATCGCCGCGCTGCGCAATCGCGGTGGCGCCGCGCGATGTCAGACCCACCTGCTATCTCCGTCCTCGCAAGGCAAGCAGGGGGGAAGTCACATGAACGCAGTTACGAGGGTGAATCCGGAGCGGCTTGCTGCCGCTTCGACGCAGGGACCGCTTCGTCTTCAAGTGCGCTGCAGGTCGTGCAATTTCACGTCGAAGCACCAGTTCGAGTGGATCAGCATCGACGGAACGCCGGGAGGCAAAGCGGACTGGGACACGCTGACTCTGCCGAAGGTGATGGTCTGCCGCCGCTGTAAGAAGGTGGATGACTACGAGCTCACGCTCGGCAGTCAGATGGATGTGGTCCAGCGGGTGTTGAAGAGAGATCCGCGGGTGGCGCTCGGGCCGTGCATTCTCTGGGACGGCACAGTGGTCCGGCGCGCTTCGGAAGCGCTGGCGAAGTTGAAGGCGCTTGCGGACCAGCATTTCGACAATCCCACTGCGTGGCGTCGGTTGGGAAATGCCTGCGGCAAGTATGGGGAGTCTGAGCGCGCGGTCTCCGCGTGGCGGAAAGCGATGGAGGTGGATCCGACGGAAGTGGAGTCCGCCGCTGCGCTCGCGAGCCACCTCTACTATCAGTCCGATCTGGAGGCCTCACTGTTGGCGGTTCGGGAGGCGATCGTCCGGCTGCCGGCGTGGAGCGCTCCGCGCGAGGAGCGTGTGAGCATGGTCGGAGAGATCATGGACATCCTCTGGGACGTGCTGAACGCGATCGAGGTCCCGATGGCGATCGTCACCTGGAAGAAGGGCGAGCCGGAGCTCTGCCACTACATCCCGTTCACTCTCGGAACAGACCGGGACGTCGCCGCCGAGGGCCTGCTCGCAGCAGATCTCGAAACGGCAGACATCGTCCCTCTGGAGAGAATCAAGCCGGGAGCCAGTTGGTATCCGGACGAAGAGCGCGCCGCCGCATCGGCATGAGGGACCGCCGGGCGCCGCCGCGGAAACGAGGACTGCCGCTGCGCTCTGCCGCAGGCGTAGCCCTTCGCGACGACGGGACTACGCCGTGTTCCGGCGCTTTCCGACGGGCTCGGACCCGAGGCCCTTGAGGCGCCACATCGTGAGGCGGTTGTTGCCGAGGCTGCTCCAGAGGATGCCGTCGCGCTGCATCTCCTCGAGCAGCTTCGCGGTCTTGAGACCGGACAGGCCGATCGTGCGCGCGAGTGCTTCCGCCGCCATGCCGCCCATCTGCAGCCGGAGCTCCTGAACGATCGCCTTCTTCAGGCGCATCTTCGTCTCGCCATCCATCCCCTCCTTCTTCCACGAGGAGAGGATCGCGAACGCCATCAGGCCGAGGACGAAGATCGCGAGCGCGGGGTAGACGATCTGGGTGTGGCCCTCGAGCCACTCGAAGTACTTGTTGTTCGTCGATGACGCGGGCTGCTCGGGGCCGACCTGCATGCCCGGGATGTACTTCGCCACGTCCTTCGGAATGCCCTCGACGGCAAGCACGAACAACTTCGCCTGGAACCCTGCGTTCAACATTGAGGTGATCCTGAGGAGCGAATGCCCTGCCCGTCAAGGCGACGGCCGCCATCCCACATCGAACCGAACGACCAGGCGGGCGGCGTGGCTACTGGGCCAGCGCGGAGACGCTCGACATGACGCGCGGGTGGTACGGATCGTTGTGGTCCACGATTCCGTAGATGACGTACTGGCGGCCCGGACAGAGCGCGGTGTTGCAGTCCGTGCCGCCGTCGCTGGTCAACTTGCCGAAGACGAGCTGTCCCAGCACCGGCTGCACTCCCGCGTCCTGCGCAGGGACGATGATCGGCGTGCGAAGGTTCGGATCGCCGCCATCCGTCGACCACGAGAACTGTGAGCACGGCGAGCTCGGGGGAGCGACGGCACAAGCGCGCATCACGCCGCCGTTGGGACCATCACCCGCGCCGGCATCGAGGAGCTCCTCGGCGAGCGTGACCGCGCTCACGATGAGCGGCGCATCTCCGCGATTGGTGACGCCGCTGAACGGAATGTCGGTCGGAACCTGCGACCGAGCGACGGTCTTGCTCACGTCGAACTTCTGAGCGCTTGGGAGGAGCGAGCCGCCAGTGAAGTTCACCGAGAGCGAGATCGGTTGGTGGGCGTCGCCCCGGCTGAAGACCACGAAGCCCACGTCCGACGTCTGGTTGCCACAAGCGGAGTGCGCCGCGTACGTGACCGTCACGGGGGCCGTCTCCCAGGGCGTCGGATCCGTCACCGCAAGAGGCAGCGGCGTCGACGCGGTGTTGAACTTCAGCGCCCCTGCGTCGGGAGAATTGGAGAACTGAAAATCCGGGACGTACGCACCGCCGTCGCAGCTGCCGAAGCTGTTACCGGGCTGCCACAGGCCAGAGAGCGTCACCGGGACGTTCCCCTCGTTCCGCACGTAGAGGAAGCCGCGGCGCTGACCCGTCTGCTGGGTGCACCCGCCGTCCGTCCCGGGCGGGAAGATGGAGTTGTCACAGAGCTTCCCGAAGTCGACATTGATGGTGTTGGCCGACGCCGTCGGATCGAACGTGCTGCAGGTCTCGGTCCCTGAACCTTCGAGCTGGAAGCAGACCCGCGGCCGCGCCTGAACGCCCCGCCCCTTCACCGGAACCGCCACGAGCCCGCCCTGCAGCGGGTCGAACGTGAAGTTGAGCGCAGTGGCGAGCGGCCCCAGGTCCACCGGCGCGAACTTCACCGAGGCCTGCGCATCGGAGCCGGCGGCGATGTTGCTGCGAAGCGGAGAGAGATCGCCGCTGAGCGTCGGCGGCGCGGACGGATCGAACTCCACGGACGTGACGCCGAGCTCGTTGCTGCCCGCGTTCACCACGTGCACCGCGACCGACTTGTTGTCACCGACGTAGACGTCGCCGAAGTCGATGGGGTTGGGCGTGATGACCGCGGCGGCGGTGATGCCCTGTCCGCGGAGAGAGATCGTGCTGGTGACGTTCGCTGGATCGTCGGTCTTGAAGGTGATCTCGCCCGTGTCCACCTGGTTCGCGACGGTCGGCGTGTACGTGAGGACGAGGTCCGCCTCCCCGCCGATGTCGATGGTGAGCGGGAGCGTGCTCTGCACTCCGAATGGCGCCGCGATGACGGGCTCCGACAAGGTCAGCGACGCGCTGCCGTCGTTGCGAACGGTGATCTTCCCGGGGTGCGTGAGATTTATCTGCACCGATCCGAAGTCGAGCGACTTGCTCGAAAGCACCATCTCCGGGGAATGCCGGTTGAGGCCGCGGTCGCACTTGCAGCCTGCGACGGTGATGACGGCGAACACGACCGCAGTCGCGGTGGTCAGAGACGAACGCATGAGCGCGCTCTAGCAGACGGCGGGCACATTCGGGAGCGCGGCGGCATTCATTCGACGGCGACGTCGGACCTACACGGTAAGTTGCCCGCCTGATGGCCGAGCTCGAAACAAGACCTGCCGCGCGACGCAAGACGCCGAGGAAGATCTCTCCCCGGTATCTGGAGAACGCCGCGCTCTTTCACCTGAAGCGCTACTCGACGAGCGTGAAGCAGCTCCGGCGGGTGCTGCTTCGAAAGACCGCGCGGTCCATGCGGCATCACGGCGGCGACAAGGCGCAGGCGACCGGGTGGATCGACGAGCTGCTCGTGAAGCTGCAGCGCAACGGGCTGTTGAACGATGAGTCCTTCGCGAAGAACCGCGCGCACTCGCTCCGAGCGAGCGGGAAGAGCTCCCGGATGATCACGATGAAGCTGCGCGAAAAAGGGGTGTCTTCGGAGCACGTGCAACACGCGGTGAAGGACGCGACGAGCGAGGTCTCCGAAGAGGATGCGGCGTTCCGTCACGCACAGCGCCGGCGGCTTGGACCGTACCGTGCGGCCGCGCTGCGGAAGGAGCGACGGGAGAAGGATCTCGCCGCGCTGGCGCGTGCCGGGTTCAGCTTCGCGATCGCGCGCAAGGTGATCGATTCGCAGGTGGAGTAGCCGGGCTCGCGTCGCCGCCTGAGACGAGAAGGGACAAGTCCGTCGCCGCGCTGAATCCGGGCGTCCGGGCCGGCCTGGTTCTGGACTGCTCCAGCTTCAGCGGTGGGCCGCACGTGCCGGACCGGCACAGCTCCACGGCCTGGCAGCGCTGGCCGGCGCCGTACGTCGCCACGACGCAGCCACCGGTTCGGCAGACCTGACCCGAGGGACAAGTAGGCATGTTCGCGCATGGGTCCGTGGGCGCGACGCAGCGGCCGCTCACGCAGAGCTCGCCGGAGGCGCAATCGGCCGCAGATGCGCAGGCCACCGCGCCGCAGGCCACCGCGCCGCAGGTCCCGCGACATGGAATCCGCGACATGGGATCCGCTCTCGACATGCGGCGGTGCCAGCCGGTCGTCAAGCGCTCTGACCGCTCGCGCAGTTGCTGAATTTTCCTGCCGTTCAGCCCGTCGTGCTCCACCGCTGTCGTCATCTGTTTGGGCCGGTCGGAGAGGCAATGATTCCACTCAGTCTCCTCGTCGTCGCGATCGCTTCCGCAACGCCCGAGGTCAGCAGCAATTGGGGTGACACGCCCCCTTCAGACCGCGCGCTCTCGGTCGGCGCAGGCGTGGCTTTCTCGCTCGACACGTCGTTCGAACCAGCGGCAACGCGGCAAGGCGAGCTGATCGCCGTCAGCTACGACTTCACCTGGGACCGAGCACCGGACGTGCCGTTTGGAAGATTCGGTTTTCGCGTCGGCGGCGACGCCGTTCGACTGGATCTCGGCCAGACCAGCTCGCTGTATTCGCTGAGCGCCGCCGCGCAGCTCCGTTGGGTGGCGTTCGACGGCCCGGTGCGCCCGTACCTCGCGAGCGGCATGGGCGTCCGTTCGATCTGGGTCCCGCGCGACAGCTCGCGCTCGGGATTGCAGATGGAGCTGCCGCTCGCGCTGGGCATCGAGCTGCATCCGAGTGAGCGGCTCCGGATCAGCCTCGAGGGCGAAGGGCATTCACCGGTCAACTGGAGCGGCACCTACGCGTTCTTCGTCACCGCCGGCGTCCGCGTCGGCTACCGCTTCTGAAAGGAGCTCTCCTCATGGTCTGCACTCTGATTCTGTTGGCCGCGCTGACGCAGACGCCCGAGGTGGCGACGCCCGCGCGCGACCCCGGCTGGAAGTATCTCCACAAACACCTTCTGGTCGGCGCAGCGGGAGAGCTCGGCGCGCGTCCGTGGGCAGGGCCGTTGTCGCCGTCCGCCACAGGTCCAATCGACAGCGCGCCGGGGCTTTTGCTCGGGCTCGACTTCGAACCGGTGGACTCGCCGTCCTGGATTCAGCGCCACTCGACCACCGCCGTCATCCTCGATGCGAGCCGCTGGAGAAATGGCGACTTCACCGCCGGGCTCGGCCTCGGAGCGAGGATGCTGGTGCTGGACGGCGCTTTCTCGCCGTTCATCGGGTACGAGGTGGGCGCGCGCTATCTGTCGCTCGCCGGAGCGTCACCGGCGCGGACGTTCGGACTCGATCTCGTGCCCGACGTCGGCGCGCAGCTGAGAGTGGGCACGAGCATCTTGCGCCTCGAAGTTGGCCCGCACTTCTTCGCGAGCTTCCGCCGAGAGCCGGACCAGTGGTGGCGAGCGCGGGTGTCGATCAGCGTGCCGTTTTGATGCCTGCCGCTCAGAAATCCAGGTGGATGTGATCCGTCTCGAAGTTCCGGAAGCCGCCGTGGCGGTTCGCGATCGCGACGATCTGCGAGGTGTTCCCGACGTTGATGTCCAGGTCCACCGCGGTGCCGTGGTAGTGGTTCGAGTTCGGCGAGTGCGTGCCGCCGGTCAGCGCGTTGATCTGGATGCGGCCGTGCTTCGCCATGTCCACCAGCGCCTGCATCAGCGAGAGCTTCGGGAACACGTGACCGCCGGTCGCGGGAACGAACGCCGGCTTGCCGTGCGCGAGCAGCTCGAGGTTCTTCCGGTCAGACCCTGACGACAGGCCGGTCCAGAAGCTCACGTTCGGCGAGTGCAGCAGGAACTGCGCGCAGCCCTGCACCGTGTTCGTGTTCATCGGCCGGACGACGTGGCTGACCGACTTGAGGCCCAGCTCGTGGCGCACCCGGTTCGTGGACTTGAGGCCCATCTTGTACTCGGCGGGCCGCAGGTGCTTGAGCGCCGTGTGCCGCGCGGACTTCACCGCGTTCTGCGCGTGGTCGAGCGCCTTCTTGTCGTGCTTCAGCTCGTTGTGCAGGTGCTTGATGGTGTTGCGGTCCTGCTTGATCGCCTTGCGGTCGGAGAGGATCTCCTTGCGGCTCGCATCGACCTTCGCGCTGACGCGGTCCACCGCGCCCTTCGCCTTGTCCACGCCCTGCTGATCCGCCGAAAGCTTCTGGTCGAACTCCGCGGCGACGTCGGTCTCCTTCTGCGCCACGTCGGTGATCTGCTGCTGGATCGCCGGGTCGCCCATGCCGGTCGCGGGATCGAAGCTGTCCTGGTACTGCTGCTCGAGCATCGCCTTCTTCGCCTCGAGCTCGCCGATGCGGTTGCTCTTCGCGAGCTGGTCCTTCTGCAGAGCCCCATTCGCGGTGCCGAGCGCCTTGCGATCCTGCACCAGCGTCTTGTGCTGCGAGTCGAGCCGCTTGTGCGCCTTGTCTCCCGCGCGCTTGTCCTGGGTGAGCTCCTTGTGAGCCTTGTCACCGGCGCGCTGGTCCTTGCGCTGCTCGACCGCGGCGTTGTGCCGGGCCTTCTGCGCCTGGTGCAGCTTCTGGATGTCGTGGTGGAGGCGGGCGATCGGATTCGACATTGAAATTCCCCTTGGAAAGTCTCGAGGAATTCTCGCGAGTGGTCGCTCGCCCGTTCACGTGCGTGCGCGTCCCACCTGAGCACGCGGATGAACAGGAACGCCGATCAGCCGCCGAATGCGAGCACCGGCATGAACGATCGGGGCGTTTTCCGTCTCACCCGAGCGTCACTCCGTCGCGGATCGTCACTTCCGGGCGCCGCACCTACATCGTCTCGGCCTTGGGAGGCCGCGTCATCAGCTCCATCATCGCGGCCTTCGCGGCCTTGCCCTCGTGGGTGATGCAGTAGACCTGCTCGCAGATCGGCATCTCCACGCCGATTTTCCGGGACAGATCCCGCGCCGATTTCGCGGTCTTCACGCCCTCGGCCACCTGGGTCATCTCCTTGAGGATGTCCTCCAGCGTGCGGCCCTTCCCGAGCTCCATCCCCACGCGCCGGTTCCGCGACAGCTCGCCTGTGCAGGTCAGCACGAGGTCGCCCATGCCGGACAGCCCGGAGAGCGTGAGCGGATTGCCGCCACGCCGCACGGCCATGCGGGAGATCTCCGCGAGCCCGCGCGTGATGATCGCCGCTCGGGCGTTGTGACCGAGGTTCATCCCGTCCGAAATGCCCGCCGCGATGGCGATCACGTTCTTCAGCGCCCCGCCCATCTGCACGCCCACCACGTCGTTCGTCGTGTACGACCGGAAGCTCTCCGTCTGAAACGCCTTCTGGCAGCGCAGCGCGACCTTGTCCCAGTGCGAAGCGATGGTGACGACCGTCGGCTGACGCAGCGCCATCTCCTTCGCGAACGACGGCCCGGAGAGCACCGCGATGTACGGGTGGAGCTCCTCGGGCAGACAGTCCTCCAGCAGCTCGGTCATCGTGAGCAGCGTCTCGTTCTCGATGCCCTTGCTCACGGTGATGATCGGCACCTGCCGCGGCAGAAACTTCGTCGCACCCCGCATCACCTCGCGCGTGAACTGGGACGGAATCGCGGTGCAGACGAGCTCGGACTTCGAGAGCGCCTCCTCCAGATTCGTCGTCGCGCGGATGTTCTTCGCGAGCGGAATCCCCGGCAGGTACGTCGCGTTCTCGTGCTTCTCGTTGATGTGCGCGACGAGGTGCGGCTCGCGCCCCCACACCGAGACCGTCTCGAACGTCTGAGCGAGCACGTTCGTCAAAGCCGTCCCGAATGAACCCGCACCAATCACCGTCGCTCGCCCACCGATCGTCGCCATCACGTATCTCCTGAAAGAATTTTTAGAGCCCGACGACGGCGCCCACCGTCAGCACCGGCATGAAGGGCGAATCGCCGTTGCGTCCGTGGATGTCGAAGCCGAGCGACACCACGAAGGACGAGCTCGGGGAAATCGGCAGCTCGCCGCCCGCGCGCACCGGCACGTTCCAGCCCACGACCAGGCCCTGCGGCACGCCGCCGAGGGGATTTTTCTGAAACGGCTGCGTGTCGAACGCAATCAGCGCCCTGACATCCACGAACAGCCGCGGCATGTGCGGGCTCGAAGGGTGACGGGAGAGCGTGAGCCCCGGGGCGACGTTCCAGTTGCGATGCCCGGTGATCCACCGCGCGCCCACCGGATCATTCTGCGGCTTGAGCACGAACTGCGTGACGCTGCCCATCACCTGAGCGGCGAGCTCCACGTCCCCGTCGAGGAGCTGATACCGCGCATGCACCTGCCCCTCGTTCATCATTCCGTAGAAGCTCTCGAAGCCTACCCCTGCATCGAACTTCGGGAAGAAGCTGCGGCGGACCTGAATGCCGAAGGTCGGGAAGCCCGCGAACGCGCCCACCGCCCAGCCGTTGATCGCCTTGCCGCCGTTGAGCGACACCTCGTTGAAGTCCTCGGGTGCGGGCGGCTTCGGCGGACCTACGCGCTGGCTCACCTCGGCGGCTCGGGGTTCGATCTTGAGCCCGATGGGCGGCGGCGGCAGCGAGATCTGCGGGAGCGCGTTCTTCTGCTGCTCGAGCTGGGCCGGGGTGAGGACCTTCGGCTGCGGCTCGGGCTCGGGCAGCGGCGTCACGTCGCGGACGTCGGCTCCGGGCGGGAGCTGCTGCCAGCTCTCGTCGAGGGGCAGCTCTTTGGGCGGGGCGGCGAAGGCGGTGCCGCACAGGAGCACCACCGGGAAGAAAAGCGCTCGCATCGTGGCACGCACCATACCAGCGCCTCGTGAAAACGAACCGGGCCCGCCCCGACGACTGTTCGAAGGAGCAGGCCCGGAAAGCTGGAACCCGAAAGAGGACTACAGCGTCTTCAGATACGCGACCAGATCATCCATGTCCGCGTCGGACAGGTTGCTGGTGACGCCGTGCTTGTCGCCCACGTTCTTGCGGAGGCGCTGCTGGAGCGTGCCCGCGCTGCCGTCGTGCAGATACGGCGCGGTGCGCGCGAGGCCGAGCAGCGACGGCACGTTGAACGCCTTCACCAGCGTGACGTTGTCGTTGTGCGTGCCGTTGGTGACGAGCGTTCCCACGTCCGCGTCGGTGTTGTTGGTCAGCGCCTCACCGGAGTGGCAGCTGTTGCACTGCGCCTGCTGGAACAGCTGCGCGCCATGGAGCTGCTTCGCGGAGAGCTGCGCCGTCTTGAACGGGTTGTCCGCCGGCGGCTGCCAGGCGAGGTACGCCGTCAACGCCGTCTCGGTTGGGCCGGTCATCTCCGAGCCGCCCATGCGCAGGCGCACGGTGTGATCGAGGAAGTCCCTCATCGTCGCGAACTCACCGCTCCAGTGGTACGGCGCGGTCTTGGCCAGCATGCGGCCGGCGAGCGCGGGCGTCTGACGCGGGCCATCCGGGAACACCCACACGTGGCCGTCCTCGCGGCCTTCCACGTGGCAGGTGTTGCACGCCACGCCGGTCTGGAGGCTGGTCATGCGCGAGTCCGCGCCGGCGAAGAAGAGCTTGCGGCCGGTGACGACCTGCTCGGGGAGGATGTCATCGTTGATCTTGAAGTCGTCGGCTCGGGGGGTGGTCGCGTCGGAGTCCAGACGCTGCACCGTCGCCGCGGCGCCTTCACCTTTGCCCTCGAGGACCGAGAGGCTGTGGTCGAGCTGGTTGTAGACGAAGGCGTGGCGGCCATCGTGCGAGAGCGCGATGCCGTTCGGACCCGCTCCGACGTCGACGAGCTTCCACACGCTGCTGCCGGTCTTGGCGAAGTTGATTCCGTCGCCCGTTCGGCGGCCCGTGGGCATGATCGCGACGTTGTTCGTCTCGCGGTTCACGACGTAGAGCCACTCGCCGGTCGGATCCACCACACCGGTCACGGGGCCCTGAATCGGCGTAGCGGCAGCGCCCACGGCCGGGGTGCCAATCGTGGACGGCGGGTAGTCCGCCTCGTCCGTGTTGGTCTGGTACGAGCAGGCGGTGAGGTCATCCACCAGCGGCTCGCTGTTGGTCGCGTCGATGGTGACGAGACCCGGCGTCGCGATCGCGCCCAGGTTGCACGGGCCGCCCGAGCCGTAATAGCCGCCGAACACAGAGGGCTTCGCGGTGATCGCGTCCTCGCGGGACCAGACCACCGGCACGAACGCGCGAGTGCCATCAGGAGTGGTGACGACGTCCGCTGCCGCTCGGGGCTGGAAGGTGGAGATGCTGCCCGCCGTCGGCGTGTAGCCGGCCGGAACGTTGGACGGATGGTTCCGCGACTTGTTCGCCGCCTCGTAGATGGCGGACTTCTCGACGCCGACGGTCTGCTTCACGACCTCGGGCTTGGTGAGATCCACGGTGACGACGTCGCCCTTCTTGTAGAGGGTGACGAGCGCCTTCTTACCGCCCTCGATAAGCGCCACGCCGCGCGGCTCTTCGCCGACGGGGAGGTCCCACTTCACCTGATTGGACTTCGTATCGATCGCGGTGAGCGTTCCGTAGTCCGTGGTGTCGAGCGCGGTGCTGTTCACCACATAGAGCGTGTCGCTGCCCGGCGAGAGCGCGAGGCCCACGGGCTCCACGTTCACGTCGATCTTCGCGGTCTCCTGCCAGGCGCCGTTCACCTGCTTCACGACGGAGACGGACCGGCTGCCGCGGTTGGAGATGTAGAGGACGTTGTCGGGAGAGGCGACGACGCGCTCGGGCGCCTTGCCCACCTTCACGTCGGTGAGCTTCTTCTGAGTCTTCGCATCGACGATCGAGACGACCTCGTTGTCTTGATCAACCGCGAAGAGCAGCGAGTCGTCGCGCGAGATCGCGAGCGAGCCCGCGGAGCTCGAATACGTCTGCTCCGGCTGCTGGGTGCACCCGACGAGTCCGCCTGCGACGGCGAATGCAAGAGCCGCCTGGACGATCCACTTCCTCATATCGCTACCCTCCTGAAACTCTGAGCCACCGTGACAGCACTGCCCTGATCGCGGCGTTCGAAAGTGCTGCGAGTTGCGCTAACTGCAGGAATTCGCTGAAGCGTCTGACGCCCATCGCCACCGTCCGGGTCCCTCTGTGCACCCTGTGTGCCCGGCCGCCAGCAAAACGATCAAACGACCGCAAAGTAGCTCAGCGATTACCGTCTTTCAAAACGGCTCGGCGCCGTGTGCGACAGCGTTGCTGTGCACGGAGGTGCACGTCTGTACATTCAGCGCCTCAAGTGGCCGCAAACCCACAAATGGAGTTCACGTCGTTCTGGCGGACGTTCACCCTGCTGATGCTGCTGGTGGCGTTGCCGTCCGCGGGGCTCTCCGGTTTCGGGGTCGTCGCGATCATCAACGAGCGCGCGGCGGTGGAGAAACGTCTCGAGCAGGCGTGGTCGGGAAAGCTTCGCGCGCTGGCGGAGGAGCTGCAGAAGGTGCTCGGCCAGAGCGAGGTTTTGCGCGGCGATTCCGGCCTCGTCGTTCGAGATGCGAACGGACGGCTGCTCACGGACAGGGGCTTCAGCGTCACGGGCGACGAGGTGAAGACGGACGATCCGCGGATGAAGGCTTCGCTGCTCTCGGTGCAGCCGCTGTTCTCGAGCATCACGGAAAAGCCGCTGTTCTTTTCCACCTCCACCGTCTCGGGCACGTCACTGTTCGTGGCGCAGCGGATCGGAGAGACGATCTACGGCGCCCGGCTGCCGCTGGATCGGATGCAGGAGATCCTGAATCAGCTCGGGCCGCGCTACGCCGCCGCGTCGGATCACGTTCAGTTCCTCGTGGAGCCCGCCAAGCGCGACGAGGCGGAAGTGAACCTCGTGAACAAGCTCATGTCCGAGGTGGCGGCGGCGCGGCAGAACGCGCTCGCGCCGAGAGCGCTGGCCGAAGAGCCGCTGCCCGCGCCCCTTCAAGACTTCCGCGTCGCCGCGGTCCCGGTGGATGAAGACCCGGTGGCCGCCGCGTCGACGCGAAACCGGATCATCTATTCGGTGCTGCTGGGCCTCTTCTATGTGGCGCTCATCCTCGGCGTCGTGTTCACCGCGCGGACGCTGTACCGGGAAGCGCGGCTGTCGAGGCTCAAGACGGACTTCGTGTCGCTGGTGAGCCACGAGCTTCGGACGCCGCTCACCTCGATCCGGATGTTCATCGAGACCCTGTCGCTGGGGCGGGTGACGGATCCGAACGAGACGAAGGAGGTCTTGAAGCTGCTCGCGAAGGAGACGGAGCGGCTCTCCGACATGATCGAACGGGTGCTCGACTGGGCGCGCATCGACAGCGGCAAGCGCGTGTACCACCGTGAAAATCTCCCGGTAGAGGAGCTCGTGGACGTCTCCCTCAACGCGTTCCGAGCGCAGCGGCTGAACGCGACCGTCGCGCTGACGGTGGACGTGCCGAAGGATCTGCCGAAGGTGAACGTGGACCGCGATGCGATCGCCGGAGCGCTCCTGAACCTCGTGCAGAACGCGTACAAGTACACCGGCGAGGTGAAGAAGATCGACGTGCGAGCGAGGCGGGAGCGCAGAGGTGTCGCCATCGACGTGACGGACAACGGCTCTGGGATCGCGGCGCGGGATCGAAAGCGGATCTTCGATCGCTTCTACCGGGTCGATAACCTGCTCACGCGCAAGACCGAGGGCAGCGGCCTGGGCCTCTCGATCGCACGGCGCATCGTGGAAGCGCACGGGGGAACGATTTCGCTGAAGAGCGAGCTCGGCAAGGGCAGCTGCTTCACGCTCCATCTTCCGGCGGAGGATGCGGCGTGAGCGAGAAGACGAAGATCCTGATCATCGAGGATGACCTCTCCATCCTCACCGGGCTGTCGATCAATCTCCGCTACGAGGGCTACGAGGTGCTGCAGGCGCAGGACGGGCGCGACGGGCTTCGCAAGGCCGTGGACGATCGCCCCGAGCTCATCGTGCTCGACGTGATGCTCCCGGAGATGAACGGCTACGAGGTCCTGAAGGAGCTTCGAAAGCGCGGCCACCACACGCCGGTGGTGATGCTCTCCGCGAAGGGGCAGGAGCAGGACAAGATCGCCGGGCTGGATTTAGGCGCGGACGATTACGTGGCGAAGCCGTTCGGGCTTCAGGAGCTCCTCTCGCGGATCAAGGCGGTGCTCAGGCGGAGGATGCGCGCCGCGGAGCTCGTCTCGTTCGAGGACGTGACGGTGGATCTCACCAATCGATCGGTCAGCCGAGCGGGCAAGCCGGTGGAGCTCACGGGACAGGAGTTCAAGCTCCTCGCGCACTTCGTCACGCACGTCGGCAGAACGTTCAACCGCGACGAGCTCATCGCGGGGGCGTGGGGCTACGACTACGAGGGGACCGCTCGGACGGTGGACAACTTCGTGCGGCAGCTGCGGCTGAAGTTGGAGCCGGATCCGGATGACCCGAAGTATTTCGTCACCGTGCGAGGGCTCGGGTACAGGTTCGATACGGCGTAGTCAGGATTCGTCGAGCCGCGCCTTGAGGTACTCGATGAAGGCGTCCGGCTGGAAGAACGTGACGACGACGCTGCCGATCGTGAGCTTGCTGCCGTTCTGAAGAAACAGCGGCGTTCTGCCGCTGAGCTTCTTTCCATCGAGGAACGTGCCGTTCTTGCTCTCCGCGTCCACCAGCGTCCAGCGGCCCTTCGGATCCTTCTGGATGTATGCGTGGAAGCGGCTCACGGAGTGATCCTCCATGTGCACGTCGTTGTTCCCGGTGCGCCCGATGGTGATGCCGAGCGCGAACGCATTCGCGAGCCCGCTTCCTTTTTTCAGCTCGTAGACGATGGGCTCGGTGCGCGTGGGCCGCGGCGCGCTGATCCCGCTGAAGGTTCCGAACAACACCTCTTCGCCGGCAGTCTCGGGCGGCGCTTCCCAGACGAGGACCGGCGCATCCAGCGCGCGCCGCAGCGAGGCGGGCTCGTTCAGGAACATGCGCGCGTAGAAGGTGAGTCCGCGGGGAGCCATGGAGGGAAACGACGTTAGTCGCTGCGAGGAACCAGAGGTAGTGTGAGCGCGCCATGTATCGCCGCTACACGATTCACCGCGACGGAGATCTGCTGGTGGAGGAGCTGGACCCATCGGGAAAACCGATCGATCCCGAGCCCGTGCCCCCGGAAGATCGGCTGCCGGTGGAAGTGGTGGTGATGGCGGCGGATACGAACGACGCGAAGGCGCAGCTGCTCGATCTGCTGGAGCTCGCGTACGGGATGGAAGCGGACGGCCCGCCGAAAAAAACCTAGTGCCTCAGCCCGTACGGCTCCACCGCGGCGACGACGATCTGCAGCGCGTCAGTGGAGTCGAACGGCTTGCCCTCGAAGTTGCCGAACCGCTCCAGCGCGACGAAGCCCGCCGCGCGGAGCGCATCATCCACCTCGTCCACGGTGAACGGCCGCGCCTTGAGGCGGTGAATCGCTTCGGTGGATTCGCTTCGTGTGCGTTCGTGAAGATGCGGGACGAACGTTACGGGCGCGGGCGGCATCACGGGCTCATCCGGCATCGGGTGCGCCTTGCGGCCATCTTCGCGGCGCTGGGCGAGCTGCGGTGAGGGCGCGGCGGGGTTCACCAGATCGAACACCAGCGTGCCGGTGGGCCCCAGGTGCGCTCGAGCGGTCTCGAAGAACGCATCCAGCTCATCCAGCGTGGAGAGCAATCCGACCGCGTTCTGTGGAGCGACCACTGCTTCGAACGTCTGCGACAACCTCACC
>JBJMQN010000223.1:0-5746 GCA_045802665.1 Myxococcaceae bacterium
ACGCTGGTGAGTCAGGTGCTGGTGGAGCTCGTGAACAAGGCGCTGGGCCACGAGGTGCCGGCGGACGAAGAGGAAGGCGAAGCGCTGGAGCGTCAGGTCATCTCCACAGAGGGCAGGATCGTCTCCGGGCTCGAGCAGGTCAGCCGACTCGTCCGCGTGGACCAGAAGGCGATCGGGCGCACGCCGCGCTCGAACCTCGCGACGTACACCGGCCTCTTCGACAACGTCCGCAAGCTGTTCGCGAAGACGAAGGAGGCGCGCGCTCGGAAGTACGACGCGGGCCGGTTCTCTTTCAACGTCGCAAAGGGCCGCTGCGAGACGTGCGACGGCGAGGGATTCGTGAGCATCGAGCTCATCTTCATGCCCAGCGTGTTCGCGCCCTGCCCCACCTGCCACGGCGCCCGGTACAACGCGCAGACGCTGGAGATCACCTACCGCGGGAAGAACATCGCGCAGGTGCTCGGGATGACGGTGGACGGCGCCTTCGAGTTCTTCGAGAGCGAGCCGCTGCTCTCGCGATCGCTCGGCGTGCTGCGCGAAGTCGGGCTCGGGTACCTGCGGCTGGGACAACCGGCCACGGAGCTCTCCGGCGGCGAGGCACAGCGGATCAAGCTCGCGACGGAATTGCAGCGGGCGCAACGCGGCGGAACGCTCTACGTCCTCGACGAGCCGACGACGGGCCTCCACCCGGCGGACGTGGAGAAGCTCCTCACGCAGCTGAACGGCCTCGTGGATCAGGGCAACACCGTCATCCTGGTGGAGCACGACATGCGCGTCGTCGCTCAGAGCGACTGGGTGATCGACGTAGGTCCCGGCGCGGGAGATGAAGGCGGCAGGCTCGTGGCGGAGGGCACGCCCGAGCAGCTCATGCACGTGAAGGACAGCCGCACCGCGCCGTTCCTCAAACGCGCGCGGAACGCTTAGCGCTTCGCCACCGCGCAGACCTCGCGGCGATTCGACGGCAGGTGCCGCAGCCGAACTTCGCGGAAGCCCATCTGACGGATCCGCTCCGTGAGCTCGGGGAGATCATCCACGAACGCCCAGTCGTTCATCTTGAGCGTGAACACCGCGCCGAGCAGCGTCTTCCGAAACGGCGGAATCAGCCGCGCCACCTCATGCACGGCCACCTGCGGCGCGAGGTTCACATCCATCAACAGCCACTCCACGCGATCAGGGAGCTCTTCCCAGCGGAGCTGTCCCACGGACTTCGGGATGTGATGCACGTTCGGCAGCGAGCGAACCTGCTCCGCGAGCTCCGCCGTATCCACGCCGAAAACTTTCAAACCCCGACGAGCGAGCGCGAGGACCGCCCCACCTGGCGCCGCTCCGATCTCCACCGCGGTCTCACCCTTCTTCATCGGCAGGCGCGCCCAGGCAATCGCCTCTTCGATCTTGGCGTACGCGCGTGAAGGCGACTCCGCAGGAACGTCCACGGGGAAAGTTCCGCCTGCATGCGGCGAGCGCGAGGTGTCATGGCGATGCACGCCGAGCCATGCGGGCTCTTCCGGTGCGAGCACGATGTCCGCGACGACCTCACCGTCCCTCGCCGTACCGCCAATCCCCAGCGCCTGCCATGCGGTCTCGTCGACAGGGACTTCCGGATCGCGCGAGTAGACATGGAAGCGCGTCGGAGAAAACGCGGCGAGCAGCTGTCGCGCCTCGTCGGGAGTCGCCGCCTTGCCCACCGACTTCCCCCACACGCGAGCGAACGCGGAGCTCGGCGCATCGTTCGGCTTGATCTCGTTCGGAGACTTGAACGTGACCAATCCCGGCCGCGAGTACGCGAACTTCAGCTCGGGCCGAGTGCGCGCGACCTCGCGCTTGAGACCGGGTTCGACGCCCGGCAGACATGTGGCGAAAACGAACTCGGCCAAACCGCTACTCCTCTTCCTTCGCGAACCTCTGCGGCGCGGACCCTAGCCCGAAATGCCGGGGGAACGTCCGACCCAGAATGGTGCGGCTGACCGCAGCGCCAGTTTCGCGCACGGGGAGTGTTCGCACCTTCCGACCCTCACCCTAACGGAGCCTCCTGATGCCTTCTGTCTCTCCGCTGCGAGCTTTCGCGGCGCTCGTCCTCCTCTGCAGCACCACTGCCCTCGCAGGCGGCTACCGCTTCACGCGCATCGCCGACAGCGTGGCGGACAACTTTCAGCCCGGCAACTTCACCTGCTCCGCGATCAACAGGCAGAGCGAAGTGGCCTTCAAAGCAAGCCGCACCGCCGCCGACGGCTTCAACTTCTTCGACGGCATCTACCGCAGAGACACCGACGGCACCCTGGTGGTGATCGCCGAGGATCCCGCGAAGACGAAGTACAACTTCCTGGGCAACGTGGTCGCGATCAACGATCGCGGCGAGGTCTCCTTCGGCGCCAGCCTCGCGGGCGACGGGTTCGTGAACGCAATCCTGCGCGGCGATGGCGACGAGCCAGTGACGATCGCCTCCACCGCGAACCAGTTCTCATCCGTGAGCGACTTCGGTTTCCCGACCACGCTGAACAAGAAGGGCGAGGTCGCATTCCTCGCAGGGCTGCCGCCGCCGTTCGTGGGACCGCAGGGCGTGTTCTCCGGGAAAGGCGGCGACGTGACGACGCACTACCGCACTGATCGCGACGTGGTGCTGGATGGAAAGCCGGCGCGGTTCTTCGGCAGCTTCGCGCGGCCCTCGATCAACAAGCAGGGCGACGTCGCGTTCCAGGAGTTCCTCTCGCCGAACTTCGAGTCAGGCGTGTTCGTGGGTCAGGAGGGCCGGTTCAAGACGATCGCCTCCGCGGCGCCGTTCACCGATCAGTTCGGCACGCCCAGCCTGAATGAGCACGGCGTCGCGACGTTCATCCACAGCTTCTTCGACGGCAACGGTAACTTCGTCACTGAGATCGCGAAAGGTGACGGCGGCCCGCTCACGCGCGTCGCGGACAGCACTCAGTACGGTTTCTTCACCGGCGCCCCGGCGATCAACGGCAAGGGCGAGGTCGCGTTCAAGGCGTACCTCCCCGACTTCTCGGCGAACGGAATCTTCACCGGCGCGAACCCGGCCACGGCCAAGGTCATTCAGACGGGCGACACGCTGGACGGCGCGCAGGTCTCGAACATCAACTTCTGCGAGCAGAACGGCGTGAACGATTCGGGTGAGATCACGTTCACCGCGGATCTGTTCGACGACGCCGCGCCGTTTGGATCGCGTTCGGCCGTGTTCAAGGCGACGCCGGTGAAGTGACCGTTCCGGCGGCGGCGCCGTCAGTGCGGCACGGAGAAGGTGTCGCCCGGATGCGGCACGACGACGCGGACCGGATTCGCGGCTCCATTCGTGAGCCACGAGCCCGCCGCGTCGTTTCCGATCGCGGTGAGCGCCTTCTGCTTCCAGCCGTCCGGATCGAGCAATGGGATCGGCTGAGGCTCGGCGTCAGCGCCGCGGAAGAAGTCTTCCCAGTGACCGCCGATCGCGAAACGGGGGTTCAGCTCCTGAAGAATGTTTCCCGGCTCGCCCGGCGCGTTCTCGTAGCTGCCGACGTTGAGCAGCGCGACGTCCACGCGCTTGTCGGCGAGGAACATCGGCGGCACCTGCCCCAGCGGCGCGGTGGCGGGAGCGTCCTGGTAGTACACGCGGTAGAGGGGCGCGTCGGTGTACGGATCGAGGAAGTCGATCAGGAAGGCCAGCGTCACGCCCTCTTTCCACTCCGGCATCGAGGTCGGCGGCTCGCACGCCTCGTCGGTCACGTCGCCGGCGCCGAAGTGGTACGGGCCAATCTGATCCGGATGCTCCGAGCACACCGCGAGAATCCGCACGTGCTCGCCCGCCTTCACCCAGCTTCCCTGCAGCGGCGCCTGCGCGGGCTTCTTCGAAGGACAGTTCGTCCAATCCACGTGGCTCGCGAGCGGATCGTCCAGCGCGATCACGCGGCTGCGCGAAATCGTCGGCGACTGCGCGTCCGTTCCGATGCACCTCGCCTGTCGATCGGGCGCCCACGCCGCGAGCAGGTTCCGCGCTGAGATGTTCGAGTACAGCGTCGCATTCGGCGCGCGCTGCAGTACCGCCGGCACATCCAGCAGGTGGTCGTAGTGCGCGTGTCCCGCGAGCACGACGCTCACGTGTGAGAGCAGCTCGGCGCTCAGGTGCGAGCTCACCGAGGCCGTGTCCGAGGTGACCGGAAGTCCGGTGCTCACCGTGAAGCCGTTGGGGCGCGTGAAGAGCGGCGCGGTCAGCACGGACTCGCCGCCATAGGTCAGCAAGAATCCCTGCACGCCGATCCACCTGAGCTCGAGCGGACCTATCTCCCGTGGCACGAGCCTGCCTTCAGCGACGGGGATCGTGTCGACAGCGACCGGCTCCACGACCTGAGTGCCCGGAACGGGCCCGTCTTCAGAGCCTGCCGGCGAGAGCGGCGTCTCCCCCGCGCACCCGAGGAACAGCGCGACGACCATCACGATCTGGAACTTCATGCTGCCGCTCCCTTCACGGAGACCGCTCTGGAACGTCATGCTGCCGCTCCCTTCACGGAGAACAGCCCCGCTCTTGCTGCTCGAGCGAGCGCCTTGCGCGCGGGTTCCTCACTGCCCGACAGGATCCGGTGCACCGCGAGCCCGTCGAAAATGGAGAGGATGAGCCGCGTGGTCGCCGACACCTTTTCATCGGAGGCGTCCGGCATCAGGAACTCGCGGCAGAGGCGTTCGGCCTCGCGCGTGATGCGCTTGTCCATCTGCTGCAGCACCCTTCGCAGTTTCGCGTCGGTGCGCGCGGCCACGACGAGCTCCAGCCACGCGTAGAACGTGTCGCCGGCGTAGACCTCCAGCAGCAGCGACGCCATGTCCTCGAGCGCGGGGCGTCCACCCTGCGCGCTGACGATGCGTGCGCCGATCTCCTTCATCCGCGCGGTGACGAGGTGCTCGACAGCGGCCGCCACCAGCGACTCCTTCGTCGGGTAGTGGTGTAGCTGCGCGCCGCGGGAGCTCTTCGCGCGCCGGCAGACCTCCGCCGTGGACGTCCCGCTGTAACCGCGCCGAACGAGCACGTCGATCGTCGCGTCGAGCAGCCGCTCCGTCGTCTTCGCCGTCCGCTCCGCTTGAGTAGCCATCGCGGCGGGCGTTCTCCCCCACGGACCAAGAAACAGTCAAGCCTGACTGTTTTTCTCAGAGGGCAAGATCGCTGAGTGAACGACAGCGTGCGGCTTCGTGAGTCGCTTGAGCCCTACTGGCCCGTGAACGTGACCAGCGCGAAGCTGCGGTCGGGAAAGCGACGGCTGCTCACTTCTTCGTGAGCGCCTTCGCTCGGGTCATCAGCGACCGCTCGCCGGACGTCACCAGCCCATCGCGCTTCGAGAACGCGTCGAGCTTCGAGAGCTCGGTGGCGGTGACCTTTCCATCCTTCGTCTCAGCCGCGAACTCCGCGCGAAACGCGTTGAATTCGTCGGAGTAGATGTGGCCGGACCGGCCGTTGAGATCCTCCGGGCTCGCGGAGTGAATCTCGGGCAGCCGCTTCTCCATTCGCGCCACGACCGGCGCGAACTCCTCTTTGAACATCGTCAGCGCCTTGAGCGCGTTCAGCGTGGTCTTGAGGTGATTTCCATCTTCGAGCTGCACGGTGATCGGCTTCGTTCCGCGCATCGTCAGGCTGTACGCGAGCCGTCCCGTCGCCGGATACGCGAAGTCGAGATCCGCCTTCAGCTCGCGAGCGGCACGGACGGCCACGGCCTTCGCCGCGGAAGCAGTCGCTGCGTTCTGAGGACCTTTGAGTGACGCGACCTGCTCCAGC
>JBJMQN010000224.1:0-5616 GCA_045802665.1 Myxococcaceae bacterium
CCGGCTGAAGGCCCCGCGTTCCTCGTGCTGAACTACATCATCAAGTACTGAGCCCGATCGATGCCGCGGCACGCGGCCCCACAGCGTCCCCCTGGAGCGTCGGAGTGGACACGCGAGGGGGCGCCTCAATGGTGCACGCGTGCTCCACTTCGCTTCTCGATCCTCGCGAAACTCCTGAGTCAGGGCGGTGGTCGGCGCTTTGCACACATGGCCGTCCGTGCCCCGATCCCCCTTTGCCCTGATGCTGCTTCCGCTGCTCCTCGCTGCGTGCGCCCCGGCGGAGGCGACGATCGACGACGAGAGCGGCGGCTCGGAAGAGGACGTGCTCGATCTCGGTCCGCAGCAGAGCGACTCGATCGAGTCGGCGCTCGTCACCGGTCCGCAGGTGGTGTTCGTGAACTTCGGTGGCCCCACGGTCTGCGACAACGCCACCGACTACGCGCCGCACAACAAGTCCAACATCATGTGCCCGTTCTTCGGCGTGTGCGGCAAGTGCAAGGACTTCGCTGCGTATGCCGGCTCGGACAAGGCCGCGATCGTGAGCACGCTCAAGGGCTACTACTCCGCGTACGACGTGCAGGTGGTCACCAGCCGTCCGTCGTCCGGTCCGTACACGATGGTGGTGGTGAGCCCGACCTTCGGCCCTCATCACGGGGTGGCCGCGCTGGACTGCGGCAACCACAACCGCAACGGCGTGGCGTTCGTCCTCCGCACCGCGGACTCGTTCTACACGAGCATCGCTGGCGGCAACCGCGCGAAGGGGATCGCGAAGGCTGCGGCGCACGAACTTGGCCACAGCTTCGGGCTCGGTCACCGCGGCACGGTGAACTCCGCCTCGACCGATCACATGGACGTCTGGTCTCGCGGGAGCGCCTGGAACACCGGCCCCACGAGCGACAGCGGCAACTGCGTGGGAGGCACCGGCAAGACGCAGAACTCTGACGCGCTCCTCGCCGCGGGGCTCGGCCGACATCCCTGACGAAAAGAAAAAAGCCCCGAAGATCTCTCTTCAGGGCTTCGTTCTTTGTGACCCTACGGGGATTCGAACCCCGGTTTGAGCCGTGAGAGGGCTCCGTCCTAACCGCTAGACGATAGGGCCTTATGTTCGGGTGCTGCTTCTCACGAAATCTTCAGCTGGGGAACTAGGATTCGAACCTAGATAAACGGAGTCAGAGTCCGTTGTCCTGCCGTTAGACGATTCCCCAATCTCTACTTCGTCGCCTTCGGCTTCGCCTCGGGCTTTGTCTTCCTGGCTGCCTTCACCGAGCCGACCGGTACCACATAGATGCGAACTTCGTCGTTCGCCTCATAAATGTTGAGCCCTTCGAAGTTCTTCCCCGAAGGATTCACGATGTGTATCGCCTTCACCCCCGGCTGGTGGACGATCATCCGCCTCGGGAAAGCGCTCTCCGGGTAGACCCCGTGGTAGTACTTTTCCGTCTGAGCCCAGTCCCGATCCGACCGGTACCTGTTCTCACCAACCTTCGACGCGTTGTCCGGAAGTTGCGCTCCGTTAACGACGTCCGCCGCCGCCCAACCTGACGCCAGCAGCACGACCACGGCCGCAAGCGGGCGCGCCTTATAAAGATGCGACCTGAGGGTGTCAAGGCGAGGAAGGGCCTTCATGGGCGCGCAAGATAGGGCCACGAAGAGAGGAGATCCATCGCCACGGCGATGCTCCCGTGCAGTACCGCGCCGTACCAGAAACTCCGTGTTCGCAGCGCGAGGATCCCCAGCGCGAGCCCCGCGATGATCGATCCCAGCGCCTCCGGCTCAGGCTTGCCGAGGTGCATCAGCGCGAACGGCACCATCTGAATCAGGATCGCGCCGCCGCGGCCGAAGTGCGGGAGCAGTCCATTGAGCAGCCAGCCGCGATACAGAAACTCCCAGCCGATGAAGTACGAGAAGTAGAGGAGCTCGTAGACGAGGAACAGCTCGTACGAGCGGCTCTCCTTGCCCTTGATGCCCGCGAACGCCGTGAACGCAGGCTGCCCCGCGAGCGGATACTGCCCCGCGAACGCCTTCGTCTTCGACGCGACGAAGACGGCCGGGAGCATCACCACGAGGAAGAGCGCGCTGATGAGCACGCCTGCCTTCCAATCGCCGAGCCCAAGCCCGAAGCGCCGCACGAACGTGCCCTTCGTCCCGTAGGAGAGCGCGATCGGCAGCAGCATGTAGAGCACGAGCGAGCTGCCGAACCACCAGAAGTAGGGGAGCGCGCCGTTCCACGGGTTGTCGGTGAAGTGGCTGCCGAAGGTCTCGCGGAAGAACTGCACCGAGCCCTGGTAGTGGCTCACGACCAGCGCCGCGGCGGCTCCAGCGAGGAGCACCGTCGGCTCGCCCCCGAGCTCGCGAAGCCACGGCGCGATCGCGACCTTCGCTCTGGCGATCACGGACGGCCGAGCGCCGCGTCGATCCGCGCCATCACCTCGGGCTTGCCGATGAGCGAGAGCGTGTCGCCGATGCCGGGGCTGAACGTGTTGCCGGTCACCGCCACGCGCAGCGGCTGCGCGACCTTGCCCATGCCGACCGACGCCTTCTCGGAGACGGTCTTGATGACGCCATCCAGCGCGGGCACCTCCCACGCGGGCAGAGCGAGCAGCTCCGTCTTCACGGCCTCGAGCAGGGGTTTGCTGTCCGCGCCCAGGTGCTTCGCGGCGGCCTTGTCGTCGATCTTCACGCCCTGGCTGAAGACCCAGTGCGCCATCTCCGCCATCTCTTTGAGCGTCTTGGCGCGCTCGCGGAACTGGAGCACGACGTGGCGGGTGCGATCGTCCACCTTCGCGGTGACGCCCTTCTCCGCGAGGAACGGCAGGAGCCTGTTCGCGATGTCGTCCACCGGCAGCGTCTTGATGTACTGCTGGTTGAGCCAGAGCAGCTTCTCCGGATTCCAGACGCCGGAGGTGCTGCCGCAGTCCTTGAAGTCGAACCACTCGATCTGCTTCTCGCGCGGGATGACCTCTTCGTCGCCGTGGCTCCAGCCGAGCCGGATGACGAAGTTGTTCAGCGCCTCCGGGAGGATGCCGTTCTTCTGGTGGTTGAGGACGTCCGCCTCCACGTGCTTGCGCTTGCTGAGCTTCTCGCGATCGGGGCCGAGGATGAGCGGCAGGTGAGCGAACTCCGGCGGCTTCCACCCGAACGCCTCGTAGAGCGCGAGCTGCGGGAACGTCGAGTTGATGTGCTCCTGGCCGCGCGTGACCAGCGTGATGTCCATCGTGTGGTCATCGATCACGCAGCCCATGTTGTAGAGCGGGATGCCGTCGCGGCGCATGAGGACGAAGTCGTCCAGGTCCGAGAACGTCTTGGTGATCCGGCCGATGATCTTGTCCTCGAAGCTGTAGCTGCCCTCGCCGCCCGGCATCTTGAAGCGGACGACGAAGGAGGCGCCCTCGGGCTGGTCTTTCCGGTCGCGGCAGGTGCCCTCGTACTTGTAGGTGAGCTTCTTCGCCTCGAAGGCTGCGCGGCGCGCTTTCAGCTCCTCCTGGGTGCAGTAGCAGCGGTACGCCTTGCCCTCGCTGATCAGCTGCTCTGAGTACTTCTTGTAGAGATCCAGCCGCTCTGTCTGAAAGTAGGGGCCAAAAGGTCCGCCGACCTCGGGACCTTCGTCCCAATCGATCTGCAGCCACTTGAGTCCGTCGATGATCGCCCTTACCGATGCGGGCGTCGAACGTTCGCGGTCCGTGTCCTCCATGCGGAGGATGAACTTGCCGCCGAACCGCCGGGCATACAGCCAGTTGAACAGCGCGGTGCGGGCCCCGCCGATGTGCAGAAAACCGGTGGGAGATGGGGCAAATCGGACGCGGGGGACGGACGACATGAGGCGCGCGGGAGTAGCAGAGGGTAATGGGGGGGTCAACGCGCCGAAGCGCAAGAATTACGGTAAGTTGTCTCTCGTTATGGCCGGGCCGGCCGCACGTGTGAGGAGTTCATGAAGTCCTGCCTTTCGATGCCGCTGGCCGCGCTGCTGTTTCTCTCCGCGCCCTCGTTCGCCACCACGATGCTCAAGCAGCAGCTCCCCGAGCTGTCGGCGGCGGCGGATGTCGTGGTGCGGGCGAAGGTGACCTCGGTCCAGAGCAGATGGACTGACGATCACCGGCGCATCGTCACTGACATCCAGCTGGAGGTTCTCGAGGCGATGAAGGGCTCGCCCGCTGGGACGGTGACGGTGGTGCAGCCGGGCGGCGTGGTCGGCGACATCGGTCAGCGCGTCGATGGAGTGGCCGAGTTCAAAGAGGGCGAAGAGTGCGTGGTCTTTCTGGAGAGGCGCGGCCAGAAGGTCTTCGCCGTGGTCGGGATGGCGCAGGGAAAGCTGAACATCGAGCGCTCCTCCGACGGCAAAGCGGTCTTCGCGGTGCCCTCGCACGTGGAGGCGACGGTGCTGGATCCGCAGACGCGCGTGGAGGTACCGGCCAGCTCTTCGCCGATGTCGCTCGACGTGGTTCGGAGCACGGTGCGAAAGACGACGCCATGATCGCGCCTGCGCTGCTGCTCGCAGCGTTGATCGCGCAGCCCACGTACCTGCGAAGCCGGGTGGATACCGGCGTGAAGAACGATCCGAAGGCGCACTGCCTCTACTGGCACGACGGGACGATCTCCTACGTGCAGTCCGCGAACGGCAGCCCGGACACGACGGGCGACACGGAGTTCGACGCGGTCAACAAGTCGTTCGCGACCTGGAACGCGCAGTCCGACGCGTGCGGCAACTTCCACTTCACCGAGCTGGGGCGAACGAACCGGAGAGACGTCGGCTACGACGCGAAGAGCGTCTCGAACAACCAGAACCTGGTGCTGTTTCGGACGGTGACGTGCAGCAGCAAGGTCGCATCGACGGACAGCTGCTGGAGCGATGGCAGCTGCAACAACAGCTATGACTGCTGGCAGTACGCGGACAAGACGATCGCGCTGACGACGACGACGTACGACCGGAGCACCGGGCAGATCTTCGACGCGGACATGGAGCTCAACGCGGCGAAGTTCACGTTCACGACGGTCGATGCGCCCGAGTGCATTGCGAGCGCCATCAGCCAGGCGTGCGTCGCGACCGACGTTCAGAACACGGTGACGCACGAGGCGGGGCATGTGCTGGGGTTGGATCATCCGCCGGTGCCGCCGCTCGAGAACGAGGAGTCGACGATGTTCGCGTCCGCCCCGTTGGGTGAGACGAAGAAGCGGTCGCTGGATTCCGCGAGCAAGCAGTTCGTCTGCGACGTGTACCCGAAGGGCCATCCGTCGAAGGACTGCGTGATCGAGCAGGTGAGTCAGGACCTCGGCAAGTCCGCGGGCTGTGACGTGACGCCGGGGCTCTTCGCGGCGCTTTCGATTCTGGTGCTGGGCCGGTTTTCGAGAAGGCGGTTCCGGGATTGAGGAGAGTTGCGGTGCTCGTGCTCGTTCTGTTGCCCGCGATCGCCGCGGCGCAGAGCTACGTGCGCACGCATGTCCCGGACAAGAACCTCTGCCTGTTCTGGCCTGACCGGAAGTACGTCTACAAGCTGAACCAGGCGGGGAGTGCGGCGACGCCGGGGACGAAGGAGTTCGACGCGGCGGACGCGGCGTTCGCGACGTGGACCGCGCTGGCGGCGGGCTGCAGCGACTACGTGTTCGAGAAGGGCGCGACCA
>JBJMQN010000225.1:0-3352 GCA_045802665.1 Myxococcaceae bacterium
ACGCCCCCGGCAGCGTGCGCGCCGAAACCGCCGACCGCGTGCATGCCGCGATGCAGCGACTGGGATATTCGGTGCCTACGGTGCGCCGCGGGCCAAAAATCGGACCGCGCGCCTCCGCCGGAATTCCGAGCTTCCGAAGCCCGTCCGCAAGCCGCCGGATGTTCCGCCACAGCCGGGCGCGCGACGCATCATCCTGCTCCACCGCTTCGATCGCCGCCTCCGCCGCGAGACACAGCGCGGCCGGCAAAGACGTCGAGAAAACGAGCGAGCGCGCTCGATTCAGGAGCCACTCCGCCACCCGATCGGAGGTCGCCGCGAACGCCCCGAAGCAGCCGATGGACTTGCCCAGCGTCCCCATCCGGATGTCCACCGGCACGCGGGTCTCCGCGCAGAGCCCCGAGCCGCGCGGGCCGAGAACGCCCAGCGCATGCGCCTCGTCCACGAGCACCGCCGCGCCGTGCTCCCGACCCAGCTCCGCGATCCGCGCGATCGGCGCCCAGTCCCCATCCATCGAAAACACCGCGTCCGTCGCGATGAGCCGCCGCCGTCCCGGATTTTCTCGAACCAGCTGCTCAAGCGCGTCCATATCCGCATGCGGATAGATGACGACCTTCGCCTTCGACAGCCGGCACCCGTCCACGATCGACGCGTGGTTCAGCTCATCCGAAAAGACGACGTCCTCGCGCCCGAGCAACGTCGAGAGAAGCCCCACGTTCGCCGCGTAGCCCGAGTTGAACAGCAGCGCGCGCTCACAGGCCATGAACGAAGCGATGCGCTGCTCGAGCGCCTCGTGCGCTCGCGTGTCGCCGACGATGAGCCGCGAAGCGCCGCTGCCCACGCCGTACCGATCGGACGCGGCGATGAACGCCTCCTTCACCCGAACGTCCGCCGCGAGCGACAGATAGTCATTCGACGAGAAGTTGATCAGCGTCTCGTCGCCGAGCCGAATCACCGGGCCCTGCGCAGCGTCCAGTGGCTCCAGAAAACGCCGCAGGCCCTTGCGGGAGAGGGCCTCGAGCTCTTCGTCGGCCCAGCCGTCGGCGACGTTTCCGGACGGCTTGTCCACGAGCACCCTCACCGCGCGGCGTTCGGCTCCAGCGGGCGGATCCCGGCGCGCTCGAGCAGGGACATGTCCTCGCGGTACTCCGGATTTCCCGTCGTGAGCAGCTTCTCGCCGAAGAAGATGGAGTTCGCGCCCGCCATCATGCACAGCAGCTGCGCTTCCTCGTTCATCTGCAGCCGCCCCGCCGACAGCCGCACCATCGACGTCGGCATCAGGATGCGAGCCGTCGCGATCATCCGCACCATCTCGATCGCCTCCACCGGCTTCTGATTGGCGAGCGGCGTCCCCTTCACCGGCACCAGCGCGTTCACCGGCACCGACTCCGGGTGCATCTCCTGATTCGCCAACGTGACGAGCATCTTGCAGCGATCCGTCACCGACTCGCCCATCCCGATGATGCCGCCCGAGCACACGCTGATCCCTGCAGCGCGCACGTTCTTCAGCGTCTGCAGCCGGTCGTCGTACTGGCGCGTGCTGATGATGTCGCCGTACTTCTCTTCAGAGGTATCGAGGTTGTGGTTGTACGCGGTGAGGCCGGCGTCCTTCAGCTTCCGCGCCTGCGTCTCAGACAACATCCCGAGCGTGCAGCACGCCTCCATCCCCATCGCCTTCACGCCCTTCACCATCTCGACGACCGAGTCGAACTGCGGCCCGTCCTTCACCTCGCGCCACGCCGCGCCCATGCAGAACCGCGTCGCGCCCGCGTCCTTCGCGTGCTTCGCGGCATGGAGCACTTCGTTCACGCCCATCAGCTTCTCGGCAGAAACGCCGGTCTTGTAGCGAGCCGCTTGAGGGCAGTACGCGCAGTCCTCGGGGCAGCCGCCGGTCTTCACCGAGAGCAGCGAGCACAGCTGGACCTTGTTGTCCTTGAAGACGGCCCGGTGAACGGTCTGCGCGCGGTAGACGAGTTCCAGCAGCGGCAGCTCGTAGATCGCCTTCACCTCTTCCACCGTCCAGTCGTGGCGGAGCGCCATCCCTTCAGGAACCTTGCGCTCTTCGAAGTGACCGTGGCCGTGGAAGTCCGCGTGCTCGTTCGACAATTTCCCGCTCCTGACGTGCTTGAACCTGGGCCTCGTACCGGGAGGGATCCGCCTTGTCAACGAACTGGAAGCTGCGCGGTTTACGACAGACGCGCTGGGTTGCAGTACCGTCCTTTGGCAATGCCCCTGGCCCGTTCGGTCGCGGAACGCAAAGTCGCCATCGAGTCCCTCTTCCGGGTGCGCGCGGTGGAGACGCAGCTCGACGAAGCCGGCGAGAAGAGCGTCTGGCATCAGGGGACGAAGGGCGCTGATCTCCTCTCGATCGTGAATCGCACCGGTCACGTGATCCGTCAGGAGTTCACGCTCTTCGAGGACTACTTCCTCTGGACCAAGCAGCACGGCCTCCGAACCGGTGAAGCGAAGGGCGGCCCCGGCTCGCAGGCAAACAAGGCCTCCGACGACATCAAGTTCGATGGCGAGAACGACATCGATCGCGTCGAACGCGCGCTCGAGGCGCTGGATCGCTACAAGGGCGAGGACAAGTACCTGCTCCACGTGAGGGCGCTGCTCAAGATGGCGCTCGTCGGGCTCGAGAAGGAGCAGCTCACCGCCGTGACCTCGGCTCAGGTCGCGCCGAAGAAGGGCGCGCTCGCGGACGCGATCAAGGCGTACAAGACAGGCGAGAACCCGGCGGTACCGGCGAAGCCCAGCGCGAACGTGTGGATGCTGCTCGGCATAGGCTTCGGGGCGGGCCTCGTGCTCGTGCTGGTGGCCTGGCTGCTCATCCGCTGATCACCGGTTCAGTGTCAGACCCTCCTGCTATCTGTTCGCCTCGTGCAAGGCGACGACAGGGAGTGGGGTCATGGCGAAGCTGAAGTCGCATTTTTCGTGTCAGGCGTGCGGGTATCAGAGCGCGAAGTGGCTGGGGAAGTGTCCGGACTGCGGCGCGTGGAATTCGCTCGCCGAGGAGATGGAAGCGAAGGCGGATGACCGGCGTCCCGCATGGGGCGCATCCGGCGGCGCCGCCAAACCGGTGCTCCTGCGCGAAGTAGATGGCGAAGCAGAGGTGAGGCGGAAGACCGGGATCGACGAGTTCGATCGGGTGCTCGGTGGCGGCGTCGTATCGGGCTCGCTCGTGCTGCTCGGCGGAGATCCCGGCATCGGAAAATCCACGCTGCTCCTCTCAGCGCTGGAGGCGCTCAGCAAAGACGCACCAGCGCTCTACGTCTCAGGCGAAGAGTCCTTGAGACAGACCCGCATGCGAGCGGACCGGCTCGGCGTCAAAGCCCCGCGGCTCCATCTGTTCGCG
>JBJMQN010000226.1:0-3347 GCA_045802665.1 Myxococcaceae bacterium
CGAATGGGGGCGTCCGAATGCGGCCCTACCTGGTTCAGCGGGTGGTGGATCCGGACGGCGTGGTGCTGCTGGAGAACAAGCCGACAGAGCTCGGGCAGGTGGTCTCCGAGAAGACCGCGAAGAGCGTGGTCTCGATGCTGGAGAGCGTCGTCGAGAAGGACGGCACGGCGCCGAAGGCGAAGATGGCGGAGTACCGCGTCGCCGGGAAAACGGGGACGGCGCAGAAGGTGGACCCCGTCGCGGGCGGTTATTCGGAGAAGCGGGTGGCTTCGTTCGTCGGGATGGTTCCGGCGGAGGCGCCCCGCGCGGTGATCTTCGTCGTGATCGACGAGCCCAAGACGGATGTCTACGGCGGGCTCGTGGCGGCTCCGGCGTTCAAGGAGATCGCCGAGGGGCTGATGCCTTACTGGGGCGTTCCCACGTCGGTGGCCCAGCCCGTGGTCGCGGCGGTGGCGGCGGACACGGGCCATCTGGTTTCGGCTCGCGCGTCGAGTTCGCTCAGCACCCGCAGTGTCAAGGGTTCTCTGAGTGGCGCCTTCGACTCCGCCCAGTCCGAGCGGAGTGTTGGCGAAGATACGGTGACTGAACGGGTTGCGGAGGGTTCCGTTTCAGTTCCCGATTTGAGTGGAAAAGTCGGACGCGAAGCCGTCTCACAACTGCTAAGCGTGGCGTTGGAGCCGCGGTTGTCGGGGAGTGGACGGGTGGTATCGCAGAGCCCTGCGGCGGGCGCGATGGTGGAGAAGGGTAGCCGCGTCACGGTGACGCTGCAGGCGCGGCAATAACGCCGCAAATGCGCACGGTTCGTTTGATGCAACCGACGCTGTCGAGGATGGGATGAAGCTTTCGGATGTGCTTTCAGGTTGTGGCGCTGAGCAGGTTTCCGGCTCGCGCGCGAAGGTGGAGATCACCGCGATCACCGCGGACTCCCGCCAGGTGGAACCCGGACATCTGTTCGTCGCGGTTCCTGGGACGAAGACGGATGGCTCGCAGTTCGTAGGCGAGGCGATTGCCCGCGGCGCGGCGGCGATCGTCGCGGAGAAGCCCGTCGAGGCGAAGGTGCCGGTCTACACGGTGGGCAGCGCGAAGAAGGCGCTCGCGATCATCGCGGCCAACTTCTACGGCAACCCGGCGCGAGAGCTCACGCTGCTCGCGGTGACCGGCACCAACGGCAAGACGACGACCTCGTATCTGCTGGAGTCCATGGCGGCTGCGGGCGGCGGCAACACCGGCATCATCGGGACGATCCAGTACAAGTACTCGGGCCGGACGTTCGATGCGACGCACACGACGCCGGATGCGATTGCTCTGCACAAGCTCTTCCGCGACATGGTGGACGCGGGCACGGACACGGTGGTGATGGAGGTCAGCTCGCACGCTCTGCAGCAGGAGCGCGTGCACGGGCTCACGTTCCGGGCGGCGGGGTTCACGAACCTCTCGCGCGATCACCTCGACTACCACAAGGACATGGAGGAGTACTTCCAGGCGAAGCGGAAGCTCTTCGCGGAGAACCTCTCTCCGGGCGGCGTGGCGGTCGTCTCGGCGCACGACACGTACGCGATGCGCATCTACAACGAGCTCCGCGGCCAGAAGCGGATGGCCTGGAAGTTCAGCCGAGCGGGCGAGGGCGAAATCTCCGCGGCCAACGTCGAGTACACGCTCGCCGGCATCAAGGCGACGCTCAAGACTCCGGCGGGCGACATCCCGGTGAAGAGCAAGCTCATCGGCATGCACAACCTCGACAACATCCTCACCGCGGTGGGGATGGCGTTGGGCGCGGGCTACTCGCGGCGCGATGTGCAGGACGGCATCGAACGCGTCACGCGCGTCCCCGGTCGCATGGAAGCGATCGAGGGTCAGGGCATCACGGCGCTCGTGGACTACGCGCACACGGACGACGCGCTGGTGAAGGCGCTGGAGACGGTGAAGGCGCTCAGCAAGGGCCGGGCGATTGTCGTGTTCGGCTGCGGCGGAGATCGCGACAAGGGCAAGCGGCCGCTGATGGGCACCGCTGCGGCGGAGGGCGCGGATCTCGTCATCGTGACCTCCGACAACCCGCGCACCGAGGAGCCGGACGCGATCATCGGGGAGATCACCCCGGGCATCGAGAAGGCGGGCGTGCGGCGGATGAGCCCCGCGAAGGCGAAGACCGGCGAGCGCGGCTACCTCGTCGAGTCCGACCGAGCGGCGGCGATTCAGCTCGCGGCGAACCTGGCCAAGCCCGGCGACGTGATCCTGATCGCAGGCAAGGGCCACGAGGCGTACCAGATCGTCGGCACCAACAAGACCGCGTTCGACGACCGAGAGGTCGCTGCGAAGGCGCTGGCCAACCGTAAGGAATAGCTCTCGCAACGCGAGACCTGATCGCTATGGCAGTCCGGTTCTCTGATGATCAGGTGGTGAAGGCGACGGGCGCGCGGCGCGTGCACGGCGGCGCTCGGGCGAGCTACAGCGCCGTCTGCACCGACACCCGGAAGCTGACCCACGGCTGTCTTTTCGTCGCGCTCATCGGCGAGAAGTTCGACGCGCACGAGTTCCTGCAGGCCGCGAAGAACGGCGGCGCGGCGGGAGCCATCGTCCAGAAGGGCCGGAAGATTCAGACCGGCGCGCTGGGCGAGGACTTCGCGATCTTCGAGGTGGAGAACACGCTCGCGGCGTTGGGCGGCCTCGCGCGGTTTCACAGGGCGCGGTTCACGATCCCGATTGGCGCGGTGGGCGGCAGCAACGGGAAGACGACGACGAAGGAGATGGTCGCGTCGATCCTCTCGGTGCGCGGGCCTGCATTGAGGACCGAGGGAAATCTCAACAACGAGATCGGCGTGCCGCTGACGCTCTTCCAGCTGGAGCCGAAGCACGTCTCCGCCGTCATCGAGATGGGGATGAACCACAAGGGCGAGATGACGCGCCTTGCGAACATCGCGCTGCCTGATGCGGCGGTGATCACCGTCGTGCAGCCCGAACACCTCGAAGGTCTGGGCTCGCTGCAGGGCGTGGCCGAAGCCGAGGGTGAGCTCTTCAAGGCGCTCAAGTCTTCCGCCACCGCGGTGGTGAACGTGGATGACCCGCTCATCGTGGAGCAGGCCAGGGGCCTGCCGAAGACGCTCACGTTCGGTCGAGCGGAGACCGCTGCTGTCCGGCTCGCGAAGGTGGAATCGCGCGGCCGCGACGGGCTCACCGCGCACATCGCTTATTCGGGTCGCGACTATCCCGTGAAGCTGGGCTTCATCGGCGAGCACAACGCGCAGAACGCGACGGCGGCGTTCGCGCTCTGTCTTGCGCTGGGTTACCGGCCGGAGGAGTGCGTGCAGGGGCTGGAGGCCGCGAAGCCGTACTCGCGTCGGCTCAACGTC
>JBJMQN010000227.1:0-25382 GCA_045802665.1 Myxococcaceae bacterium
GACGTCGCCGGTAACTCGGAGGCGGTGAAGACGGAGGCCTACGTCATCACTCAGCCCGATACGACGGCGCCCACGACCACGGCCACTCCGCCAGGCGGCACGTACAGGGCGAACCAGAGCGTCGCACTGAGCTGCAACGATGGCACCGGCGGCAGCGGCTGCCAGTCCATCTATTACACGCTGGATGGCAGCACGCCGACGACCGCGTCCGCGACTTACTCCACGCCGATCAGCATCACTGCCAACACGACCATCAAGTTCTTCGCCGTGGACGTCGCCGGCAATCAGGAGGCCGTGAAGACGGCGGCCTACGTGATCGACAAGGTCGCGCCGACCACGACGAGCAACCCCCAGTTCTCGGGCACCTTCTATGGCCCGACGCAGATCACGCTCACCTGCACGGACAACACCGGCGGCACCGGCTGCAGCGACACCCGCTACTCGGTGAACGGTGGGACTTACACGACGTACACAGGTCCGTTCACCGTCCCCGCGACGTCGACCCCGAGCACGGTGCAGTTCTATTCGGTGGACGTCGCCGGCAACTCCGAGCCGTCCCACTATCTGCAGCTGACCTTCGACACGACTCCGCCCGCGGTCCTGAGCGTGGCTCCGGGGAACGGCGCTACCACCTCGGTGCTGACCTCGGTCATCGTCACGTTCAGCAAGCGGATGGATCCGACGACGCTGAATGGCTCCACGTTCCTCTTGAGCGGGGGGGCCACCGGGACCGTGACGTACAGCGCGTACAAGGGCACCGCGACCTTCATCCCGAGCGCACCCCTCAGCTTCTCCACCAACTACACGTTCACCATCACCACCGGCGCGAAGGACGAGGGCGGAAACGCGATGTCGGCGCCCTTCACCTCTACCTTCACGACGCTCGGCCCTTCGCAGGTGATCTCCGGAAGCTCCGCCGCGGACATGCGTTCGCCCGCGGCCGCGTTCAACTCCGCCGGCAGAGGCATCGCGCTCTGGTCCGCGTGGAAGGGCAACCCGAGCTGCGACACGCTCTATTCGATCTTCGATTCGGTGACCCAGAGCTGGTCTCCCGAAGCCGTCGTCCCCGGCTCCTCCGGATGCGGCGCCTCGCAAGTCGTCTCCAACGGGACAGGGTTCCTCGTCTCGCATCCTTCGTCCGGCGGCGCGGTGCTCCGGTCGTTCGACGGCACCAACTTCGCCGCTCCGATGCAGCTGCCCACGGGCGCGTCCCCTCAAGTCATCGCGTCCAATGGCAGTGGGTACGCGATCGCGTGGGTCGCCTATGTGAGCGGCGGCAGCTTCTCGACGTATTACGTGCGCGCATCCGTGTTCGATGGCACGAGCTGGACCACGCCCACTGACATCACCCAGGGGTTCCAGGACGGCATCGAGCTCGTCGCGGGCGGCGCCAATTACCTGCTCACCGCGTGGACGCCGAGCAGCATCCTCACCGTCGCGCTATGGGACGGGACGAGCTGGGTGACGACGAGCAGCCCCGCCACCGGCGTCAGCGCGATCGCGGGCACCTCGTACACCACCGGTCGCATCAATTGCGGCACCGCGTGGAACGGATCGCAGTTCCGCCTCGCGTGGGGCGGTAACAATGGCCACTACTACTACTCGGATCTCTCGGCCTCGAACACGTGGGGCACGCCGGTGGACTTCGACACGCTGCCCGCGGCGACGCAGGGCGTGCGCCTCATCTCGAACGGCTCAGGCGGGTACGCCGTCCTCTACGGCGAGTACGGCACCACTCACCTCCGCATCGACACCGGCACCGGGTTCGGTCCGGTCACCAACCTTCCCAACGCCGGAAACCTCGTTCGGGTGACCGGCGCCAGCAATGGCACCAGCTACGCCTTCGCCTGGAACCGCGATACGGGCAGCAGCTACTACGCGACCTACAACGGCAGTTGGAGCGTCGCGACGGCGCTTTCTGCCAGCGCGCACGACACGATCCTCGCCCGGCAGGCGAACAAGTACCGGATCCTCTACGACGATCTCACCGCGTCGGCCGTGCAGGTGTTCGCGCTCGGCCACGACGGGACGACGGCGGATGCGGCCCCCGCGGCGCTGCTCACCCAGCCGCACGTCGGCTCCGCGCTCGCGGACGTGAAGATGGCCGCGAATAGCAGCGGGCAGATCCTCGCGCTGTGGCCGCAATGGAACAAGCGCGGCTCGAGCCTGTACTCGAACTTCTACAACGGCACCGCCTGGACCGGCGCCGCCGAGCTCGTGCCAGACCGCGACAACGTGGACCTCGCCTCGGACGGCTCGAACTTCGTGATGACCTACCTCGGCAGCTACACCGTCTTCGGCCGGCCGTACACCGTGGGCACCGGCTTCGGACCGGAAGTGGCGCTCAGCGCCGTGGGCAACAACAGCAACAACTCGCCGGGTCGCCCGCGCATCGCCTCCGATGGCACGCGCTATCTCGCGGTCTGGGCGCAAAGCAACGGCGTCGCCGTCAGCATTTACGGAAACTCCCTCGCCGCGGGCGCGTGGACCGGCAAGTTCCTCCTCGAGAGCATCAACACCACCGCGTACGCCCCCGCCGTCGCTGGCATCCCGGGCAATGGGTTGATGGCGGTCTGGGGACAGGGCACGCACGTCTACGCGAGCAACTACAAGAGCAACGGCACCACGTACGTCGCCTCGGCGCCGGCCACGATCGACTCCGTGAACACGAGCCTTTTCGTGGGAGTCGAAGTAGGCGCGAGCCCGTCGGGTTTTGCCGCGGCGTGGATGCAACAGAACGCGAGCCAGTACCTGACCTTCCGCGCCAACGTCTTCGCCGGCGGTGCCTGGGGCGCAACGGACACCCAACTCTCTCTGAGCAACACCACCGCTCAGCCGTACGTCGTCTCCAACGGCACGAGCTACCTCGTGGCCTGGACGGACTATCAGTCGGTCTACACGGACGTGTACTCGGGTGGGGCGTGGGGCGCGGTGCAGCAGCCCATTCCCACGGGGTCATCTGGGCCGGGCGCGTTGTTCGCCTCCAACGGCAGCTCCTACGAGGCCGTCTGCCCGCAAGGCTATCCGCAGGGATCCGTCTATCCGGTGAACGCCGCCCGCTATTCCGGTGGCGCGTGGGCCCCCATGAGCAGTCTCAACGATGCGCCCGGCCGCGAGTCCGGACTCGCCCTGATCGCCGCGGGGAGTGCCTACGTCGCCGCGTACACCCAGACCAGCGTCACTGATCCCACGATCGACGAGGTGAGGGTGATGAAGGGCTTCTGATCGCCTATGCTGTTCCGCTGGTTTTTCCCAACGGACTCGTAGGAGCAGCCCATGTCGGTTCGCGGCATTCGTCAGGGTGTTCAGAACGCGCTGAAGGACGGGAAGGTCGACGCCAAAGAGCTCGACAAGATCGCTCTGGATGCTCGCGATGACGGCAAGATCGACGCGTCCGAGAAGGCGGAGCTGCAGAAGCTCGTCGGCAACTCGAAGGTCGATCAGGGGCGGCTCAACGAGCACCTGACCGCGATGAAGGAAGATGCGTTCGTGGGCGGCTCGGTCAAGGGCACGCTCAAGGGCATCGACAACCGCTACGCCGTCCTCTCCACCACGGTCCCCGGGCTCACCGCGAAGGTCGGCCTGTTCGACAACGTCGTCGGCATCGAAGGCGTCGCGAAGCAGCCGGGGCGGCTCGAAGTTCTGGTCGAAGGCAAGAACCTCATCACCGACGTGAAGGCCGGCGAGAAGGCCTCCGCGGTGCTGGACCGCATCAAGGCGCAGCTTCCGGATGGCGTTCGCGGCCGCGTGTTCGGCGGGACGATCAACACGGCGGACGCGGCGAAGTTCGAAGGCGTCACCCCGTCGCAGACCGAGAAGACCGCGCACATCGCGATGTACCGCCCGCAGTCGCTGACGCTCAAGAAAGGCGAGAAGCCGCTGCGCGTCGTCATCACCGGCTACGGCCCGTTCCCGGGCGTGGACAAGAATCCGTCGGGCGAGCTCGCCAAGCAGCTCGGCGCGATGGGCATCAAGGGCGCGAAGGTTGAGTACCAGGTGCTCCCCGTCACGCACGAAGACGTGGACGCGTTCGTGAAGAAGATGAAGGAGAACCCGCCGGACGTGGTCATCTCCATGGGCGTGGCGCCGTTCTCTCAGGTGGAGCCGCGCGGCCAGAACTGGAAGAGCGCCTATCCGGACGCGAATGGGAACACCGTCGCCGAAGGCAAGATCGAGCAGAACGGCGGTGAGGATCTCCCCACCGGCCTGCCTCAGGACGACATCGGCATCGCGCTGCAGAAGACCTTCGGCCACGCGGCCATGACGGACGCTCACACGAAGAGCCCGGACGACAGCGCGTATCTGTGCAACTACATGAACTACCGGCTGCTCGAGTCCTTCCCGAAGGGGAGCGGCACGATGGCGGGCTTCGTTCACGTCACCGACCACACCACCGCGGACGAGATGGAGACGGTCGTCGAGGCCGCCGTCGCGCGCCGCCTCGAACAGCGTCGAGCGTCCGAAGCGCTGCCTACTCCTCCCACCTCATAAGCAATCGCCGCTTGCCAAAGGCGTACCCCGCTTCAGATCGATGCGGCGGGTCGCGCGTTGCAGGGATAAGGTCTTTTCGGTCTCGCCAGGAAAGGGTCAGTCACCACCATGTGGGAACGGTTCAAGAGGGCCATGCGCAGCTTCGCCGGATTCTTCGTGAGCAGCATCGAAGACCCGGAGCTCATCCTCGAGCAGAACATCCGCGACCTGAACGATCAGGTCCCCAAGATGAACGAGTCCATCGCCATGGTTCGCGCGAACCAGACGCTGCTCGAAAAAGAGAACCTCAAGTACCGGACCGAGGTCGGTGATCTCACCGCCAAGGTGAAGGCCGCCATTCAGGCCGGCCGCGACGATCTCGCCGCTCAGTACGCCACGCGCCTGCAGATGGAGAAGAGCGCGCTCGCCCGGAACGAAGGCCAGCTCGAGACGGCGAAGGCCGCGTACGAGAAGGCGCTGAACGTGAAGAAGGCGTTCATGCGCGAGAAGGACAAGAAGACTCAGGAGGCGATGAACGCGATCCGCGACGCTCGCCGCGCCAAGTGGCAGGCCAAGGTCGCGGACGCGATGGAGTCCTTCCAGGTCGCCGGCATCGACGCCACGCACGACGAGATGATCCGCAAGGTGGAGGAGCAGACCGCCGTGAACGAAGCGCGCATGACGATGGCGCTCGAGTCGGTGGATCACCAGGCGGTGCAGATCGAAGAAGAGGCGGAGAAAATCCAGGCGCAGGAGCTGGTGAAGCAGTTCAAGATGGAGATGGGGCTCAACAGCCCGGCTCCGGTCTCGGACGTCTCCGGCGGTGGCGAGAAGACGATCGGCAAGAAGGTGGAAGTGAAGTAGCCGAGCCGTTTTTGAAAATGACATTCAAGCGAGGCCCCGGCCTACCCCTCTTCGTTGCATTGCTGGTGGTAGTCGGGGCCTACGCTTTTGCGAGCCACTTTGGGCTCGTCGATCGCGCGCTCAACCGGTTCTTCCCGGAGAAGGCGCAGAAGGCGCGGCTGTCCCCCGGTGACTTTCCGGCGGGCGTCGCGGCACCGGTGGGAGATCTCGCCTCGGTCCCGCTTCGGCCCGTGCTGATCGGCTTCACGCCGCGCGGGTCGTCCGCGTCCCTGCTCCTCGCGACCGGCGGGATGACGATCCCGTCTCCGGAGACGCGGCCACCGGAAGGGCTCTTGAAGACCGCCTACGCGCTGGATGCGAGAGCCGTGGTGTTCGCGCGCGAGGAGGATCTGCGGAAGGCGCTCGCGGCGGGGGCGGAGGCGGGCGGGGTGGACATGGCCGCCTTGTCGGTGGACCGGCTCGCGCAGTGGGGCGCTTCGCTGAGAGACGCGGCGCCGAGGACCCTGCTCCTGCTCGGAAGAAGCCGTGGGCAGGAGGCGTTGGCGGCGGTGAACGTGCGCACCCTCGCGGAGCTCAAAGGCAAACGCATCGCCAGCTATCGCCAGGGCTCCGCGCATTACTTCGCGATGTGGCTGCTCTCGCGCGCGGGGCTGAACGTGACCGATGTCACGTGGGTGGATCTCGGCTCGACGATCGACGCGGGCGCGGCGCTTCGAGAGGGCAAGGCGGACGCGGTGGCGGGGCTGCTCGCGGACGTCGAGCTCGCGGCGAAGGATCGCGGCGGGAACATTCTGGCGACGACGGCGGACGCCCCGCATCTGGTGTCCACCGTGCTGGTCGCGCGAGGCGACTTCGCGGCGCGCTATCCGGACGCGGTGAGGCGGACGCTGCGAGGGCTTCTGGAAGCGGCGAATCAGGTGAACAAGGATCCGATGGCCGGCGCGCGGCTGCTCGGAGAGGCGGCGCCGTACCTGGGCGATCCCGTGGAAGCGATCAAGAGCGCCCCTCCGACGACGCTTGCGGACAATCTCGCCTTCTTCGGTCTTTCAGGGGAGGCGCCCGTCACCTATGACGAATTGTTCGGGAGCGCCTCGGCGCTCTACCTGAAGCTCGGGCGCACGAGCGCGGCGCTCCGGCCAGAGGACACGAGAGACCTGAACGCGCTCAAGTACGTCGCCGAGGCAAAAGGTCCCTGACGTGGCGAAGCCGCCCAACTACATCAAGGCCGCGTTCCTGCTCCCGGCGAATCTGGTGGCCCTCGGCGCGTCCGCTGTGGCGTCCGTGTTCTTCGGAGATGCGACGCCGATGCTGTTCGCGTTGGGCGCGGAGAGCCTGTACCTGGGAACGCTCTCGTCCATGCCGCGCTTTCAGCGAGCCGTCAGGTCGCGTGAATCAGGCGATGAACCCGCGAGCGAGGTCGTCGCGCTCCTGGAGGATCTCGCGCCCTCTCAGCGCGAGCACTACTTCTTCCTGAAAGATCTCCGCGACAAGATCCTCGGCAACTACCGGAAGCTCCCCGGCGGCCGAGTGCTCGCCGCTGGCTCCGAACCCCGCATCGACGCGCTGCTGACCAACTTCCTGCGGCTGCTCAGCACGCTGAACAACTACCGGAAGTACCTCTCCGCGACGGACCACAAGGAGCTGCAGACCGAGATCGCGTCGTTGAAGTCCGAGGTGGCCTCCGAGACGAACGAACGGCTTCGCGAGGTGAAGCAGAAGCGCATCGAGATCCTCGACAAGCGCAGCAAGCGCTTCGAGCAGGCCGCCGAGAGCAGGGAAGTGGTGAGCCATCAGCTCGCTGGGATCGAAGATCTGCTGAAGCTCACGCACGAGCAGTCCATCGCGATCCGCGATCCGGCGACCGTGCAGAAGCAGCTCGACGTGCTCTCCGCCGAGGTCACCGAGACCGAGGAGACCGTGCGCGAGATGGAGAAGTTCCTCGAGTTCGCCGAGGAGCTTGCGCCCGCGGTGCCGCACGGAGCGCCGACGCGGGTGAGGTGAGGCGGACCCGGGATGCCCATGTGACGCGACCCCGGCGTGAGGTGTATAGGTCCGCGCCTCATGGACGCTCACGATCAGAACACCGTTCCCCCTGGCAAGCTCCCGCCCACGCACGTGAAGGAGCTTCGTCAGTACGCCACCGCGATGGACAAGGAGCGGTTCGTGAAGCACCTCGGTCCCTTCGTTCTGGTGAAGGCGCCGACGCCGGAAGATCAGCAGAAGCTCGCGAAGCTGGGACAGCGCGCGACGATGCTCGCCGACAAAGCACGGCTGGACGGCTTCGCGCTCACCGCGGATCTGGATTCGCTCATCGCGACCACGCTGCCGCCGCTCAACAAGAACAAGCAGCTCACCGTGGGCCGGACGCCGGAGAACGATCTCGTGATCGACGATCCCTCCGTCAGCAAGCGCCACGCGCTGGTGAAGTACGACGAGCAGCTCGGCCGCTTCATCGTCGCGGATCAGGGCTCGCGCAATGGCACGTCGCTGAACGGCGTGCAGATTGAGAAGACGCGCCTTGGGCTCGACGACGGAGATCTCCTGAGCTTCGGCTCCGCCCACTTTCTCTACTTCCGCACCGGGGTCCTCTACTCCCGGCTGCGCGGAGAGGATGACGGCGCCTTCGTCATCGAGCGACGGTAGCTCGCGACGAGCCATGTCGTTGCGCCCGCAGACGGGTGTGATTACTGTCTAGACAGTCTAGACAGGAGTCATCCATGCGGTGGCAGATCCAGCAGGCGAAACAACGGTTTAGCGAGCTGGTGGACCAGGCCCGCGAGAAGGGCCCTCAGGTTGTCACTCGCCATGGGGAAGAGGTCGCCATCGTGATGTCGATCGATGAGTACCGGCGGCTCAAGGGCGGTGGCCGAGACTTCAAGGCGTTTCTGAGGAAGGGTCCGTACGTGGACCTCGACGACGTGGATTTCGGCCGCCAACGGGACCTGCCGCGTGACGTGGATCTGTGAGCTGCCTCGTCGATACGAATGTCGTATCGGAGCTGCGGCGCGCAAAGCCTGATCCCAGGGTGCTCCTTTGGTGGGATGGAACGCGTCCCTCCGACCTGTACGTGAGCGTGCTCACCCTCGGTGAACTCCGGCGCGGCGTGGAGAGCCTCCGACGAAGAGATAGCCGAGGCGCTGCGGTCCTCGAGCAATGGCTGAAGGAACTGCGTGACGATTTCGGGGAGAACATCCTGCCCGTCACTGCCGAAATCGCAGACGAGTGGGCGCGGCTGAGCGTTCCGGATCCCTTGCCGACAGTCGACGGTCTCCTGGCGGCCACCGCGCTCGTCCACGGTCTCACGCTCGTCACGCGGAACGTGACCGACGTGAAACGCACTGGCGTGCGCGTCCTGAACCCGTTCACGAAGTAGCGCGTCCGTTTTCGGCGCTCGCCCGACGCAGGCGACGCGGGACCGTGAGCCACCGCGCTCACTTTGAATCCGGCGCCTGTCTCTTCCGTTGACTCTCCATAAGGGCCGTCTTTAGTTCGGCAGACCTCATGGAACGTCGCCTCTCGCTGCTCGCCATCGCCGTCGTGTGCGCGTTCTTCGCCGCTTGCAGCAAGTGCGGCAAATCGCCCGTCACGCCTGCCGCTGCGCCCGCGCCGATCTCCCGGTATCTCCCGAAGGCCGTCGAAGCGGCGGTCGTCGTTCCGGATGTCGCGGCGCTCGGCGAGAAGATCAAGCTGCTGCAGGACTTGAAGACCGCGAACTTCGTCGCTCAGCTTCAGGGCTTCACGTCCGGCACGGAGCTCGCGACCTCGTTCATGCAGCAGCTCGGCGTGGATCTCCGTTCGCGCGAGGAGATCGAGAAGATCGGCATCGATCCGTCGAAGGGAGCGGGCGTCGCGCTGCTTCCCGGCAATGAGGCGTACAGCGTCGTCGCGGTGAAGGACGAAGCGAAGCTGAGGACGTTCCTCAAGAACCTCGCCGCGAACCGTCTCGGTGCGAGCGTCGAGAGCACGTGGGAGCAGGGCGGGGTGAAGGTCGTGACGTGGGCGCGTTCGGGGACCACTCCTGCGCTCGGCTACGTCGTGAAAGATGGCTTCGCGTTCATCGCGCCCAACGCGACGGCGGAGAAGATCAAGAACTGGGCGGCGCTCACCGAGGACCAGTCGCTGTCTCAGGAGCCGCCGCTCACCGAGTCGCTCAAGCGGCTCCCCGAGACGCGCGATCTCTACGTCTACGCGCCGCAGGGCTCCGAGCTCGCGAAGAAGGGGACGCTCGCGGGTGGGACGATCGTCGCCAATCTCGCCGCGGATGGGCTCACGCTCATCTCTGACTTCCCGTGGCCGAACACGCAGGACTCGCTCAACGTCCTCCAGCCCGCGAACGGTCCGAACCTGTTCGACAAGCTTCCGAAAGACGCGTTCGCCGTCGCGCGCTTCGGCGGAGATCCCGCGTTGCTCGCGCCGTTTCTCCCGCACCTCATCGGTCCGTACATCGAGAAGGCGCTCAAGGATGCCGGCATCGATGCGAACGCGCAGATCCTCCAGAACTTGAAGCCCGGCATCGCCGTCGCCGTCTCCGTCGCGAACACGATCCGGTTCGATCGGCAGGTGCAGCTCGACGTGCGGCGCACCAACCCGTTCACGTACGCGCACCTCACCGCGCTTGGCCAGGTGAAGGATGCAGCTCAAGCGCAGGCGCTCTTCGACAAGCTGCCGGAGATCGCCCCGAAGTTCGGCGCGCAGATGGAGAAGACCACGCGCGAGGGCGTGCCCGCCGTCGTCACCCACTACGCGCAGGGCGAGGGCGTGCACTTCGCGCTCATCAAAGACACGGTCGTCGCCGGCTCGCCGTTGCCGCGGTTCGACGAGGCGGTGGCGATGGTGAGCAAGGGCGAGAAGGGCCCGGGCCCGTTCTCGGATCCTTCGTTCGAGGGACTGTTCAAAGACCGTTCGGTCGCGGTGCTGATCGATCTGCACCGGCTCGCGGACTCGGTGCGCAATCTTCCGGGCGACGCGTGGGGGCCGGGCGGCGGCTTCGTGAAGGCGGGCTGGATGCGCTGGCTGGACGGCATGGACGATCTCCGGGCGATCACCGTCTCCGTCGCGGGAAAAGGCAGCGCGGTGCAGGCGGAGATCTCGCTCAGGTTCAGCAAGAAGTGATCTCCGCGAAGGCGCTTCGAAAAAAGTACGTCGAGGCGGAGGGGCGCGAGCTCCGGGTGCTGGACGGACTTTCGCTGGAGGTCGCGCAGGGCGAGTTCGTCGCCGTCGTTGGTCCCTCGGGCAGCGGCAAGTCCACGCTGCTGCACGTGCTCGGCGGGCTGGACGTGGATTACCAGGGGCAGGTGCAGGTCGCGGGGAAGACGCTCACCGGCCTCTCGGACAAGGAGCTCGCGGCGTTCCGAAACGAGCAGGTGGGCTTCGTCTTTCAGTCCTTCCACCTCATCCCGAATCTGACCGCGCTCCAGAACGTCACGCTGCCCGGCTTCTTCGGAAAGCGCGCGCGGACGGAGGACGAACAGCGGGCGGCGGCGGCGCTCGATCGCGTGGGGCTCTGGGCGAAGAAAGACAGAGCACCTCCCCAGCTCTCCGGCGGTGAACGCCAACGCGTCGCCATCGCGCGAGCGCTCTTCATGCAGCCCAGGGTCCTCTTCTGCGACGAGCCCACCGGAAATCTCGATGCGCGCACGGGCGCGGAGATCATCGACCTGTTCAAGGCGCTCCACGGCGAAGGCCTGACGCTGCTCGCGGTGACGCATGAGGATCGCATGAGCTCCGCCGCTCAGCGGACGCTGCGGCTCAAAGAGGGGCTGCTCGTTCCCGAGGGAGCGGCCGCGTGAACTCCGGGAACTGGGCGCAGCTGGTTCGGCTCTCGCTGCGGCGCGATCGCAAGGGCGCCATCTTCTCCGCGTTCGGCGTGACGATTGGCGTGGGCGCGCTGGTGTTCTTCGTCGCGCTCGGGCTCGGAGTGGGGAAGGTGATCCGCGAGAAGGTCTTCCCGGTGGACGCGCGCCTCGTGGAGGTCATCCCGCCCCAGCTCTCGCTTGGCCTCTTCGGCGGCAACAAGCTGGACCAGTCCACCGTCGAACGCCTCTCCGCCATCCCCGGCGTCGAGACGGTCTTCCGCAAGATGAACGTCCGGGCCCCAGCCGCCTCCCGCTACAACGGCGACTTCTTCGGCAGCCGCCTCTCGGTCGGCGTGGACATCTTCATGGTCGGCGTCGAGCCCGGCTTCGTGAAGGGCGACGTGCTGATGGGCGAGTTCAAGGACCCCGGGCCGGATCAGCCGATCCCCGCGCTCGTCTCGTCGCGGCTGCTGGAGATCTACAACAAGAGCTTCGCGCCCACGCGCAAGCTGCCGCAGCTGTCCGGACAGATGGTGACCGGCTTCATGTTCCCGCTGGAGTTCAACCGATCGTTCATGACGCTCTCGCCGTCTGGTCCGGTCATCCCCGCGAGGGCGCAGATCGTCGGCGTCTCGGACCGCGCGCCGCTCGAGGGCGTCACGGTCCCGCTGGACGTCGCCATCCGGATGAACAAGGCGACCGGTCAGGACGCGGAGAGCTACACCGCGCTCTCCGTCGTCGCGAAGGATCCGTCAGCGGTTCCGCGCATCGTGGAAGAGGCGAAGAAGATGGGCTTTCAGATCGACGATCGCGATCGCAAGCAGGCCGAGAACGCGGGCGCCGCCGTCGCGCTCACCACCTCCGCGCTCGCGCTGCTCTCGATCCTGATCTGCGTGCTCGCGGCGGTGAACATCGCCCATGCGCTGTCCGCGTCGGTTCGCGCCCGGGCGAAAGAGATTGGCGTGATGCGCGCGGTGGGCGCCTCACGCTCGGACATCCGGAACCTCATCCTCGGCGAGGCGGCAGCGACCGGCTTTCTGGGTGGGGTCGCAGGCACCGTTCTCGCTGTGGCGGCGGCGTTCGGCATCGACGCGTTCGCGAAGACGTATCTCCCGGAGTTCCCCTTCAAGCCCGAGTCATTCTTCTCATTCCCCATCGCGGTGGTGGCGGGCGGCGTGCTCCTCGGTATGCTCGCCGCCGTGGTGGGCGCGTGGTTCCCCAGCCGGCACGCCGCCGCGCTGGATCCCGCGAGGACGCTGGCTGGATGAAGCTGCCCGGGAGAGGGACGCTGATCGCGAACGCCGCGCTCCTCGCGCTGGTGCTCTGGCTCTACGTCGCGGACGTCTACGACTGGGCCCGTGCGCGCACCGCCGACGTCTCCGCCCTCACCGAGCTGCCCCGCGTCGGGTACGCCTCGTTCATCCTGGTCGCGACCGCGATCTCCGTCGGGTTCTTCCTGTACGGGATCTTCAAGGACAGGCCTCCCAACTTTCGCGGCTATCGGCTGCTGCCCATCGTCGCGATCGTCGGGCTGTTCGTGGATCTCTTCGTGCTGAGCGCCGACGAGCTGCCCATGCCGCCCGCGGACCAGACGATGCTGGTGCTGCATTCGCTCGCGCGTTCGGCGTCTGAACGGTCCACGCCGGAGCACGTGCTCGTGAGCGATCGCGAGCTCGCGGATCTGGTGAAGGACTTCGGCCAGCCCCCGTACCTCGTCAAAGGCAAGCGCGCGGAGGCCTTCACCGTGCAGCGCCGCATGGACTGCGACGGGCCCATCAAAGAGGCCCCGGGTGCGCAGGTGGGCACCTTTCTCTACTGCGTCAGCAAGGATCAGACGCGCGCATGGCTCACGGTCGTCGGGCTTCCGGTCGAGCAGCACTTCGGCGTTCCCGCGGTGATCACCCGTCAGGGCGAGATCTTAGGAGCGGTCGTGGAGGCCGAAACGCCGTCCGAGGAGCCGGGCGAGGAGCCGGGCGAGCAGGGCGGGCCCGAGCTCACCGGCGATGCAGGTTCCGCGGCTCCCGTCGAGGGCGAGGACGTCAGCCCGTAAGCCCTCCGGTCAGCCGTGGAAGTTCGGTTGACCACCCTCTCTACGGCTCACTAGGCTCTCGGGCCGTAGCCGGGGTTTTTTCTCTCGCCCCGCGCCCGGAAAACCCAAGTGACCAGCCCAGCCCCGACCCCCAAGCGGCAGCCCATTCCATTCGGGAAGTATCTTCTCCTGGATCGCATCAACATCGGCGGTATGGCCGAGGTGTGGCGAGGCAAGACCTTCGGCGCCGGCGGCTTCGAACGCCTGATGGCGATCAAGCGCATCCTCCCGAACATCGCCGAGGATGAAGAGTTCATCTCGATGTTCATCGACGAGGCGAAGATCAGCGTCCAGCTGACACACGCCAACGTCGCGCAGATCGCCGAGCTCGGAAACATCGGCGGCAGCTACTTCATCGCGATGGAGTACATCCCCGGGAAGGACCTCCGGGCGATCTTCGACAAGTGCCGCAAGAAGGGTGAGCCCGCGCCCATCCCGCTGACCTGCTTCGTCGTCAGCAAGATGTGCGAAGGGCTCGACTACGCCCACCGCAAGAAGGACGGGATGGGGCGGGACATGAACATCGTCCACCGCGACATCTCTCCGCAGAACGTCCTCCTCTCGTACGAGGGCGAGGTGAAGGTCATCGACTTCGGTATCGCCAAGGCCGCGGGCAAGGCGACGAAGACGCAGGCCGGAATTCTCAAGGGCAAGTTCGGCTACATGAGCCCGGAGCAGATCCGCGGCCTGCCGCTGGATCGCCGCTCGGACGTCTTCGCGATTGGCGTCGTGCTCTACGAAATGCTGACGGGCGAGCGCCTCTTCGTGGGCGACTCCGACTTCAGCGTCCTGGAGAAGGTCCGCAAGGCGGAAGTCCTTCCGCCGACGACGTACAACAAGCGGATCCCCGAGGCGCTGGAGAAGATCGTCCTCAAGGCGTTGGCGAAGGAAGTGGATGACCGCTACCAGTACGCCAACGAGCTCGGCGACGATCTGCAGCGGTTCCTGATCACCTCCGACTCGATCTTCAGCCGCAAGGACCTCATGCAGTACATGAAGTCCACGTTCGCGGAGGAAGTGGAGCGCGAGAAGCAGCGCCTCGCCGAATACTCCGAGGTGAAGGCGCCGGAAGGCTTCCTCGCCGCGATCGAGATGGGCTACCAGGGCCCGATGTCCGGCGTGCCCGGCGCAGTCGCCGCCGCCAATGCGCCTCAGGGCGGCCCCACGCCTCGCCAGTCCGCGACCGGCATCCCCGCGGTCCGGCCCTCTGCCGTCAACAACCCCGCGGTCCCTCCGGCGCGTCCGTCATCCGCGAACGTGCCAGCCGTCGCCCCTGCGCGAGCGTCGACGTCGGGCGCACCGGCCGTTGCCCCTGCCGGAGCTGGGAACACCGGCGTGAAGCGGTCTCCTTCGCTCACCGCGCTCCCCAAGCTCACCGCCGTCGCGCCGCTGCTCAGCAACGCCGCCGAGGACGACGGTGGCGCCACGATGATGGCGGACGTGAACTCCTTCTCCGCCGACGGCCAGGCCAAGGTGAACACCGGTCCCATGCCCGCGATGGTGGGGGACAACGAGACGCTCTTCGATCCCGGCGCGGACGACCACAGCACGCTGCCGCCCTCGAACCCGCGGCTCTCCGCGAACCCCGGACGCACTCCCGCTCCCGGCCCGAACCCGATGCTCGACGCGACGCTCCCGCCGCAGCCGCGCCGAAGCGGTGCCGCGCCCGCTGTCGCGCGGAACGTTCCGGTGATCGACAAGGTCGCGCCCGCCGCGCAATCCACCGCTCAGCTCCCCGCCTATCAGGAGAAGAAGAACGCGCCGAAGCCTCCCCCGCAGCTCGGCGGTGGCAGCACGAACGTGAAGCTCTACGCCGCGATTGGCTTTGCCGTCGTCGCGCTGCTCCTCGTCGTGGGCGTCGTCCTCTTCAAGGGCCCGTCCACCGGTAACCTGGTCCTCCAGGTCCCGAATGACGCCATCGGCAAGGTGACGGTCAACATCGACGCCGCGAATGTTCCGTGGCCGTTGGACGAGACCGGCAAGGCGATGCCGATCTTCATCCAGCGCGATCTCAAGGCCGGGCCGCACGTCGTCATCGTGAGCGGCGAAGGCTTCGAGACCTGGAGCGGCGGTGCGGATGTGAAGGCCGGCACTGACCTCACTCAGGTCAAGGTCGACATGAAGCGGCTCGCGCAGAAGACGCAGCTCATCGTGATCATCTCGCCGGAGTCCGCCGAGATCCGGATCAACAACGAGGTCGTGAAGAAGGAAGGCGAGGGCGGCAATCCCTTCGTCGGCGAGGCGATGACCGGCCAGCCCGCGACCGTCGAGGTCCGCGCGAAGGGCTACCAGAAGTTCTCGCAGAAGATCACCCCGAAGGCGGGCGAGACCAACAGCGTGAAGGCGGCGCTGCAGCCGCTCCAGTTCGCGCTCAACGTGAGCTCCGATCCGGAAGGTGCGACGATCTTCGTGCAGGGCCGCGAGGTCGGCACCACGCCGTCGTCCATCAAGGTCGCCGGCGGCGTCAGCGAGCTCGTGCTCAAGAAGAACTGCTTCGACACCGCGACGGTGCCGCTGCAGCTGCCCACCGAGCCGGGCGATGCTCAGGCGTTGAAGGGCGCGCTCAAGAAGCAGCCCGGCTGTAAGTAGGGCCGTCCCGGGAGGGGACGAAATCACATGGCCAGGACGAAGAAGGCCGAGAAGGCAGATCCCCTTTCGGGTCTGCCGCTCTGGGCGCAGAAGCTCGCGGAGAAGTACTACACGAAGACCGTCAGCACGTTCCTGCTCAACGGAGCGGTGCGCGATCTTCAGCCGGTGACGACGGACGACGGCGGCCGGGCGTTTGGTCCGCTTCGCCAGTTCCTCTCCGATGAGCTCTTCGGGAGTCGTGACCACGTCATCTTCTACGACCGGTCGTCCGGGGTCCGCGCCGCGACGCCGGAGACTCAGCAGGATCTCAACCGGATCATGTCCGCGTACGACACCATGTACGGGACGGATTACGCGAAGGTCCTGCCGCGCGATCCAGGTCGAGCGCTGCAGATCCTCGAGAACTACCTGCGGATGCGGCTGTCGGACAACAAGTCGCTCGCGCTGATCATCGACTTCGCGGAGACGCTGGCGCCGGGCTCGGAGATCGGCAGCCTGTCTTCCGAGGATCGCTACGTCCTCGCGACGCTCATCAAGTGGGCGCAGGATCCGCAGTTCCTCGCCGGTGACGTGTCGATCATCCTGATCGCCGAGAACCTCGCCGAGATGAGCCCAAGGCTCGCGCGCAACCCGTACGTCTCCATCATCGACATCCCGCTCCCCACCGAGGACGAGCGGCTCGACTACGTCAAATGGAAGCTCGAAGACCGCAAGGCCGCGTCCGTGTCCGACGTCCCGGTCGCGGCGCTGGCGAAGATGACGGCGGGCCTGTCGCGCATCAACCTGGACCGCATCCTCACCGAGGCGACCGAGCGCAACATCCGCGTCACCACGGATCTCCTCAAGGACAAGAAGAAGGAGCTCATCCAGGCCGAGTGCCACGGGCTGCTCGAGTTCATCGAACCGCCGTTCAATCTGGACATCGTCGCCGGTCACAGCGGCGCGAAGAAGCTGCTCAAGAACGCGTCCTCCGCTCTGAAAAAGGGCCAGCTCGGCGCGCTGCCCATGGGCTACCTGGTCTCGGGACCTGTGGGCACGGGCAAGACGTTCCTCGTCACCTGCTTCGCCGGCGAGATCGGCGTTCCCTGCGTGAAGTTCATGAACTTCCGCAGCCAGTGGCAGGGCGTGACCGAGGCGAACCTCGAGAAGATCTTCAACCTGCTGAAGGCCCTGTGGCCGGTGGCGGTGATGATCGACGAGGCGGACACGATGCTCGGCAACCGCGAGCAATCCGGCGACTCGGGGACGTCCGCGCGCGTGTTCGGCACCATCGCCGCGTTCATGGGCAACACCGAGTACCGCGGGAAGATCATCTGGTTCCTGCTCACCGCACGGCCGGATCTGCTGCCGATCGATCTCAAGCGGCAGGGCCGCGCCGAAGAGCACCTCGCGCTCTTCTATCCGCAGACGGACGCGGAGCGGGAAGACCTGTTCCGCGTGCTCACGAAGAAGACCAAGGTGGATGTCGACGTGCCGTCCTTCGCGGCGCTCTTGCCCGAACGCGCGAAGAGCTTCTCCGGCGCGGACACCGAAGCGGTGCTCGTGCGCGCCAAGTTCCGGGCGGTCAGCGACGGCCGCGAGAAGGTCACGGCGGACGATCTGAAAGCGGTGCTGGAGGACTTCATCCCGCCCAGCTACCCGCTGGAGATCGAGCTGCAGAACCTCGCCGCGGTGCAAGAATGTACCAGCCGCGAGCTGCTTCCCGAGGCGTTCAAGAACGTCGATCGCGAGTTCGTCACCCGGCGAATCCGCGAGCTGAAGACCCTGCTCGAAGAGCGGTGACTTCCGCGGGCGGCGTACTAGCCTCACTGGCATGATCCTCCTCGCCGTGGGTGCGGCCGCGCTGCTCAGCGTGAATGCCGCTCCGCTCAAGCTCGCTGCGCCCGGACTTCAGGGCGTGAACGTGGACGAGAAGCAGGCCACGCTCTTCACCGACTACTTCGCCCAGCAGCTCTCCCAGTACGGCGTGCACGTCACCACCGCGGCGGAGATCGCCACGCTCATCGGCCTCGAACGCCAGAAGCAGCTCCTGGGCTGCAGCGACAGCTCCGGCGCGTGCATGGCGGAGCTCGCCGGGGCGTTGGGCGTGGACGGCGTCATCTCCGGCAACGTGGCGAAGATCGAGTCGCAGTACGTGCTCACGATCAAGATCGTGAAGGCCTCCGACGGGTCGTCGATGGGGAACTATTCGGGCCGGATGACGACCGCGGAGGAGGCGCTCGACTGGCTCGGGAAGACCGCGCGGGAGTTCGCGGTCTCGCAGGCGATGATCACCGAGACGAAGCCCACCGGCATTCACCTCCGGAAGTACTGGTGGCTCCCGGCGGGCCTCGGGGCAGGGGCGCTCGGGGTGGGCGCCGGTCTCTACTCGGACGCGAACGGCACCGCGGACAAGCTCCGCAGAGGCGAGGGCGATCCGGCTCAGCTTAACCAGACCATCTCCAGCGCGAGATCGCAGCAGCAGCTCGGCGTGGCGCTGATGGGCCTTGGCGCGGCCGGCCTCGTCACCGCGGTGGTCTTCATCATCACGGGCAATCCGCCGGAGAGCACCACGGTGATGGTGAATCCCACGCCGGGCGGCGCCTCCATGACCCTCGGCGGGAGCTTCCGATGAAGCGCGTGCTCGTCGGACTTGCGGCTGCCGTCGCGATCACCGCCTGCACCAACTGGGACTCGGTGAAGAGCGACTTCTGCGCCTCGCACGCGGGCGAAGGCAACTGCCCCGCCAACGGCTCCGATGCCGGAGCAGATGCGGGCGAAGATGCCGGACAAGTCGCGCAGTCCGAGTTCGACGGCGGCCCGCCGGTGGATTGGCTCCAGGTGTTGGGCGGCATCAGCAACGACCAGCTGGATGACCTGAAGCTCAATCCGGGAGGCTTTGCTGAGCTGGCTGCTTCGGGATCTTTCACCGGCGCCATCGACTTCGGGGGCGGCGTCGTCAGCGCGCCGAGCCCCTCCGCGCCCGCGCTCTTCCTCCTCACGCTCGCGGCGGACTCGGGGACGATCGGCTCGGCGTACGGAATCCGGTGCGGTCTCTACACGGGGGATCCGCAGACTTCACTCGCCTGGGGCGACGGCGGCCTCCTCCTGGGCGCAACCTGCTTCAGCGCGAGCCCCGTCGTCGACGACGGCGTCACCGTTCAACCCATCGACGCGGGCAACAACCTTCCGCCCGGACAGCTCGGGTTGGATCCCGTCGTCCTCCGCCTGAACAACGGCGTCTTCGCCGGCGAGCTCTTCAAGTCGCCGAATCAGCGCGCGGCCGAGCTTCGCGCGGTGGCGGGTGATGGACTTCCGTACTTCTATGTCGCGGTGAACGAGCCTCTGGGCTCGGAGGTGCTCGGTGCCGACGGCGGCGTCGACGCCGGCAACAGTCCGCTGATGGCGCGGATGGGCGTCGAGACCCTCGCGCCGGAGCTCGTCAGCTCGTTCGACTGCCCACATGTCGAGAAGCTGGCGTGGGAAGCGCTCGCGACGGATTCGACCGGCGACAGCGTGATGCAGGTCTACCGCCGCGGGCCAAGTCCCGGTCCGGAGAGCTGCTCCCTCACCATTCCGGGGCAGTTCACGGGCAGTGGCTCGTCAACCTCTCAGCCCGGGCTCGAGCGCGTGCTCGTCTGGGTCAGTAATCGAGGCGTCACTCAGCACAGCCACCTGTCCCTGGGACAAATCTCCGGCGACGGCGGTTTCGTCCATCTCGCCGTCGCGGGCCCGACCTTGCTCTATGTGGCGGGCCTGATGAGCGCAAACGTCGGGACCGTCTTCCGGAATTCTCCTGCTCCCACGGTGGCGAGCATTGACCTGCAGCTCCAGAACACCACCGCCCTTCATGCCTTCGCCGAGGGCCCCAGGAGCGCCGTCTCCATCAACGACATCGCCGTGGTCCCCGGCGCCTCCCCGCAGATCTGGATCACCGGCTCCGTTCGCGGCGAGCTCCGAGAGGTGGATGGCGGCGCGGTGCTCGCCTCCCACGACGAGCACTCCGACGGCTTCCTCATCCGGCTGAGCCCTACCACGCTCTCGCCGGTGAAGACGGTGGTGTTCGGAACGCCGGGCCGCGACGAAGAGGGCCGCAAGCTCATCGTCCGCCCTCCGTTCATCTACGTCGGCGGAACGGTGACGGCGCCGCCCAACGGCGAAGGCCCGTACAGCTTCGGCGGCAAGACGGCGACGCTGAACGGCGGCTCGGACGTGCTGCTCTTCCGGATGCCGATCCCGCAGTAACTACTTCTTCGCCTCGTTCCAGAGCGCCTGAAGATCCTCGTGGTCCCACTTGAACTGCTGGGTGGGCGTATCGACCGTGCCGTCGAGCCGGAAGCTGACGGTGTCCTCCCGAACCTGAAGGTCCTGGAACCGCGTCGTCAGCGTCACGTCCATGTCGAGCGCATCCCGAATCACGCCTGACAGCCCGAGCTGGCCGACGAGGCCAATCTTCACGTCCGCGTAGTCCGCATCGCCCTCACCGGGTACGTAGTCGAACTGCGTGAGCGCGGAGATGTCGCCGTCCAGCCAGTGCGCTCCGTCCTCCGAGTAATCCTTGTACTCCATGTCCACCATCACGCCGCGGCCCGCGAGCCCCACGACCACGCCCACCGGGTTCACTTTCAGCGTGGCCTCGCCGCCGCTGGTGCCCTTCACGGTGATCGCCGGCGCGGGAAGCTGATCGAGCCCGGACTGATAGAGCATCAGCGCCGCGCCCTTCGCGTGGGTCGTCGGAACGGCCGCATACGCGAACGTGGAGGTGAGCTCCTCCTTGGATTGCACGGGCTTACCGCCGCAGCCGGCAGCCAGGACCGCGAGAATCATCAGAGCGGAGACGCGCATGATCCCTCCGTAACCGCAGCCCGAAATACCGATCAAAAAAGAATCCAACCACGCGAAGGCACGTGAGCGCAGGGTTCACATCCGCCCACAGCCCCGGGTACCGGACGGACTACCGGTTCGGCTTGCCGAGCCGCGGATCGTCCAGCCTGTCCACCACCGCCACCCGGTCACCCACGGACAGCGCGTTGAACAGCGTGATGATGTCCTTGTTGTCGTGGCGCATGCAGCCGTGGCTCACGTCCGCGCCGAGATCCTGTGGCGCCGAAGTCCCGTGCAGCTCCTCGCCGGACGACGATCCATCCGCCCACGACAGATCGATGATGCGGGGCCCGAACACTTTCGGGTTGCCCCACAGCCGCTGACCCAGCGCCGCCGAGTCCGCCTCGCCGAGCTTCCCGGTCACCTTCTTGAGGCCGCTCTCGGTGCTGGTCATCTGCGCGCCCACCGCGTTCGGGATGATGGTCTCCAGCTTGCCGTTCTTGTCGAACAGGAACGTGCGGTGCTCGCTCTTCACCACGACGACGCGCACGAGCTTTCCGTCGTACTTCGGAGACGGCACGTTCAGCGTCTGGCCCTGCTCGCCCTTCTTCGGCGCGAGCACATCCAGCGCCTTCAGCGTCGCGGCATCCAGCGTCCCGGTCACGGGCACATCCGGGAACATCCGCTGCGCGTGCTTCTGAAAGTTGGTGATCGCCTTCTTGGACTGGGCGCCGTAGGCCCCATCCGCGCCGCCATAGAGCGCAAAGCCCATGTCGATGAGCGACTGCTGCACGGCCTTGAGGCCCTCGCCCTTCGTGCCCGCACCGAGCACCGCGCCGGCTTTCAGGACCTGCTGCAGCTGCGCGTTCCCCACGAAGCGGTTGTTGGTCAGCGCGCCGCCGGTCGGCTTCGGCGAAGGTCCGCCGAGCTTGATGCCCAGCGCGTTGATCGTCGCCTTGTCGATCTTCCCGGTCTGCGGAAGGTTCTGCGACTTCTGGAAGCCCTTGAGCGCGCCTTCCGTCTTCGGGCCGAACGCGCCGTCCGCCGTGCCCACGGGGTAGCCCACGTCGTTGAGCGCGCTCTGGATCTGCTGCACGCCCATCCCAGACGCGCCGATGCTGATCGCGGTGCCACCGTTCCAGATCTTCTTCAGATCGGCCGCGTCGAAGCGGGCAGGAATGGACGGGCTGGTGGTGGGCGCAGTGGCGCCACCGGTGCGGCTGATGGACTGAGGCATGTGATGGTCTCCCCTGAGGCCGCTCGGAGGTTTCGAGCGGCGATCCAGCGGGCGCTTATACCCAAACGTGCAGGGACGTCCAAACCGCTGAAGCCGGCTCAGGGACTCACGAGCGTCAGCTGCTGGCCGACCTTCAGCGTCCGGTTGTCGCTGATGTGATTCCACTTCTTGAGGTCGTCCACGGACACGCCGTACTTCTGTGACACCGACCAGAGCGACTCACCCTCGGCGAGCTGGTGCGTCTTGCCGCCCGGACCCGCCGTCTGCGCCTTCGCGACGACCGGCGCCGAGTCCTTGATCGGCGCCGCAGCGGGACCCGGCCAGATGGTCAGGAGCTGCCCAACCTTCAGGCCGCGCTTCTGTTTCGGAAGCATGTTCCAGGTCCGGAGCTCATCCACCGCGCAGTTGAAGCGCTGGGCGATCGTCCAGAGCGAATCACCGCTCGCGACGCCGTAGGTGACCTTCGTCTTGCCGTCCACCTTCTCGGTCTTCACGGTGCCGGCGAGCGCGGCGTTGCTCGTCTTCTGCTGGCTGCCGGCGGGGATCTCGTCTTCGGGGCGGACGGCGTTGAAGCCCGCTCGGCGAGCTCGCGCGATCTGGTTCGCCAGCGCCGCTTCCTTAGCGGTCTTGCTGGACGGGATCGGGATCATCAGCGCCGTGTTCACCTTGAGGTACTTGGCGTTGGTGAGCTGGTTGAGGCGCATGATCGCCTCGGGCGCGGAGCCGTACGTCTGCGCGATCTTGCTCAACGTGTCGCCGCGCTTCACCACGTGCGACTTGAAGGTCAGCCGCTCTTGCGGAGGGATCTTCGCGAAGTTCGCCTCGAAGATGGACGCCGTGCCTTTCGGAACTCGCAGCACGTACGCCTTGCCGGGGGCGACCGGCGGCGTGCACCAGTGGCGAAGCTCGGGGTTCAGCTCCTCCAGCGTCTTCACGTCGCAGCCCGCCGCGCGCGCGAGCACTTCCATGTCCGTCGGCGCGCTGAGCTTCACTTCGTCGAAGGTCAGGATCGGCTGGTAGTCGATCTCGTCCTTGCCGAACCCGAACGCCTCGGGGTGCTTCGCCACGAGCGCGGCAGCGATGAGCTTGGGCACGTAGTGCTTGGTCTCCTTCGCGAGCCCCTTGCCGTCCGAGATCTGCCAGAAGTCCGACGTGCCCTTCTTCTCGATGGTGTGGCGGATCTTGTTCGCGCCCGCGTTGTAGCCGGCCCACGCGAGGTACCAGTGGCCGAGATCCTTGTAGAGCGTCTTCAAGAATCGCGCGGCCGCGACCGTCGCCTTCAGCGGATCGCGCCGCTCATCCACCCAGAAGTCCTGCTTGAGGCCATATGTCTTGCCGGTGGAGGAGATGAACTGCCACGGCCCGGACGCCTTCGCCCACGAGTACGCCTTGGGAGAGAAGCCGCTCTCGATCATCGACAGATAGACGAGATCCTTCGGCACGCCCTGCGCTTCGAGGATGGGCTGCATCACCGGGATGAAGCGCGTGGACCGCGCCATCCAGTTCTTGAACCACTTGCGGCCCGGGCCCTGGAAGAAGTGGATGTACTCGGCGACCAGCGGCTGCATCTCCACCGGGATGTCGTAGTCGCCCGCGACCTGACGCACGTCGAACGAGGAGAGATCCGTGACGAGGCCCAGCTCACCGGGCGGCTCGTTCTGCAGCTCCAGCTCCTCCAGCGCGTCGGACATCCGAGCGCGCAGCGGATTCGCGAACCCCAGGCGCCTGAGCGACTGCAGCACCTCCGCGGAGTTCTTCGCGCCCGGATCCAGCGTCACATCCTCGAGCGCCCGAAGCTCCTCGAGCTCCATGCTCTCCTTCTCGGACTCCTCGCCGTTGTTCTCGTCGCCCGTGTCCGTCACCACCGGCATCGCAACGTCGTCGTCCGAGTCCTTCGCAGGCACCTCGAGCTTCGCCTTCTCGTCGTCGGCGAGCAGCTTCATGCCCGGAGGCGCGGGCGGCATCTGCAGCGCTGAACCCGCATCCGCAGAGTCCTTCGCGACGACCTTCATCCCGGGAGGAGGCGGCGGCATCTGCAGCGCATCCGTCTGCGCCACGAGCTTTCCCCCACCGCTCAAAAGCTTCATCCCCGGAGGGGGCGGCGGCATGGGCAGATCCTTCACCGGAGCGGCGGCGAGGATGTGCGCAAGGAGGGGGAGGGTAAGCAGCATCGGCACTTTCAGAGGGCACGAAGCGTAAACGGGGATTTTCAGGGCGACAAACAACCAACCAGGCAGGGGATTCCCCGCCTAACGGACCTCCAGTCGGCCCGAGCGGAGTCGAGCGCGCCGCGAGTGCGAAGCGAACCCGAGGTGCGAGCGTTCTGGCCCGCTCAACCTCGAGGCAAGCCGCTCAACGCTTCGCGTGCGCCTCGTGCCCCTTACCCAGAATCTTCGGCAGGTAAGCGCTGAACGAGAAGTGCGGCGAGTTCTCCGGATCGTGGCACCCGATGCACGTCTGCTCGTCGTTCCCGAGCTTGATGTTCGAATCCGACGGGTCATCCACATGAATCGACCCGGGCCCGTGGCACGACTCGCACCCCACGTCGGTCCGGTCCGCCACCTGATCGATCCTGCAAACCCCGCCCGGCTTCTGCCAACCGGTCACGTGGCAGCCGACGCAGTCCAGATGGAACTGCTTGTTCTTGCTCTCCAGCGTCTTGTACGCGCTTGCGTGCTTGGACTGCTCCCAGCTGGGGAACGACTCCTCGTGGCAGTCGCGGCAGATCTTGCTCCCCACGTACCCGGCCTGCCCCTTCGCCGGAGCAGGACAGGTCTCACCGTGCGCCTTCGCGAACGCGAGGTTCAGCTGGCCCACGTCTTTGTCATACGTGCTCACCAGCGACGCGACAGCCGGCTCATCCGGCACCGTCGTCTCCAATGGGATGAACCGCAGCGTGAACGCGTTCTTCCCCGCCGGAACCGTCGGCCGCACCGAGGCGAGCGTCTCACGCCGCTTCAAGAGCTCCTCCAGCTTCGCCTTCCGAACCTTGAGCGTCTCGGCCTGCAGAGACGGCTCGTTCACCTGCGCGCGCAAGAGCTCGATCCGCTCATCCAGCGCGGCGAGCTCCTTGTCCTGCTCCGCCTGGCCCTTGATGAGCTCGAAGGGGCTGGTGCCATCTCCGAAGGTCAGGTCCGCGCGCAGCAGGCTCCTGCCTTTGCTCTGAAGTTGCACCACCGGCACTGCCGTTCGAACGAGGCGGTTGTCCTCGCCCCCCAGCTCGCCACCCGGATGCGTGGATACGAGCAGGTTCGCTCGGACCTCCCGCATGTCGCCCATCAGCTGCGTCTTCTCCAGCGACGCGTGCACGAGTCCCACCACGAACTCCGCGCCTGCGTTCTCGAGGGCGTTGGTTCCCGAGATGAGCTCCTGGGAGTCCTCCGCGGTGACGACGCCGAGCTTGTGCCCGCCGACGTCGACCATCCGGGTCGTTCCCACCGGCACCGTCGGCAGGCCGAGCGAGTCGAGGAATGACTGCTCCTCCACGAGGTCGTACTTCCCCACGCCCTTGGCAGCGACGCCCATCGCCTTGAAA
>JBJMQN010000228.1:0-3277 GCA_045802665.1 Myxococcaceae bacterium
AGTCAGCTCGCCGAGCTCGACGCTGCACTTCGCGATCTGCAAGCGGAAACTGGCGCGCTCCTCGAGTAACAGCAAGTTGCGCGCCGCGCCACACGCACGTAAACAACGCGCGGATCAATTTTCCGAAAGGACGTGGCCGGCCGGTATTGCGACAGGGGCGCGCGTCCGCTAGGGTGGCTTCGGGGTGCACGTGTTTCCGAAATCGTCACTCAGAAACGAGCCTTCCCTGGGCGACGGAGCAGAACCAGTGACTGGCGAATTCGAGACGATCGCTGCCGCGAATGTGCCCTCGGACCGTGTCCTCGCGGCATGGCACGCCTGGCTCTCCGCGCTCGCAACCGACGCGGAGGCCGCGCTCGCCGCCGCTCTTTCGTACGAGGCGCTCGACGGAGAAGGACGCACGCTCTGGCTCGACGCGCTCGACCAAGACGTTCCGGAGCTCGAGGTTCCGAAGGTCGCCGGCGGGATCAGCCGCGTGGACCTCGAGCTCAAGATGAAGGGCGCGTACTCGCCGGTGCTGGATCCGGACGACTACCGCTGCTTCCCGATCGACTGGCCGTATCAGGACCTGCGCTACATCACCGGCTTCAACGCGGTGCCCGGCAATACCGCGATCGTGCATCACATCGCGCTCTACGCCGTGGGCCCGGACAACGCCGAGCAGCCCATCCAGTGGGACGCGGAAGAGCCCGGCGACGGCTACACCTGCTTCGGCGGCCCCAACGGCTCGCACCCGGCGGACATCCCGATTCAGCTCCTCGGGTTCTGGGTGCCGGGCAGCAACGGGATGGATCTTCCGGAGGGGCTGGGGCTTCCCGTCAAGCCCGGCTCGCGGCTCGTGCTGCAGCTCCACTACAACCGCGGCAAGGATCAGACGGACCAGACGGCGCTGCAGTTCAAGGTGGACACGGAAGTTCAGCGGCCCGCGTACTACCTGCCGTTCCTGAAGCTCGACTGGGTCGTCGGCAACATGAAGATCCCGGCGGGCGCGAAGTCGGTGCAGCACGCGTGGATCGATGATCCGCGGAACTTCTGGTCGCTCATCGCGCCGGACGCGCAGTTCCCCAACGGCTTCGACATCTACGCCACCGCGTTCCACATGCATCAGCTCGGCGTGAGCGGCAGCACCTCCATCATCCGAGCGGACAACACGCGCAAGAAGCTGCTCGACATCCCGGACTGGGACTTCCACTGGCAGCGCGAGTACCGGCTCAGCGAACCCGTCGTCTTCAACGCGGACGACAAGCTGGAGCTGCGCTGCAACTTCGACAACTCGCCCGAGCATCAGCCGTACATCAACGGCGTGCAGAAGATCCCGGCGGACGTGAACTGGGGCGAGGGCACCGGCGACGAGATGTGCGAGAGCACGCTGCTCATCTCGCCGCGGTGAATGGGGATCCGCGGCGATTCGCTGCCGCGCCTCGGCTTCAAATCTCTGGCTAGCGGCTCACTCGCAGTGTGAGATGGGCGGATGCTCAGCGTGTTCGCGGTGGCGCTGGTTTTGATGGCGCCGGGGGACGGACCGAAGACGAGGCTGGCCGCTCCCGGCGTTTCGTTCGTCAACCTCGACGACAAGACCGGCTCGTTCTACCTCGACTACTTCGCGCAGCAGGTGGCCCTCAACCCGTGGATGAGCGTGACGACCCGCGCGCAGGTGGAGGCGGTCATCGGGATGGAGCGGCAGAAGCAGCTGCTCGGGTGTGGTGATCAGTCGGCCGAATGCACCGCGGAGCTCGCCGGGGCGCTGGGAGTGGATCTGCTGATCGTCGGCAGCCTCGGAAAAGTCGGCAGCGGATTCCTCGTGAACCTCACCGTCGTGTCCGCGAAGGACGCGCAGGCCGTGTTCGTGATGTCGAACCGAGTGAAGGACGAGGACGCGCTGCTCGATTACCTGGGCGCTCAAGCGAAGGCGCTGTCGGAGAAGTACAAGCCCGCCGCTGCGAAAGCGGCGCCAGTCGAGACACCGGTGGTCGCTGAAACGGGGGTCGTCGGTCCCGCTCGACCGAAGGCGTGGATCGTTCCGACGACGCTGGGCGCTCTGGCTTTGGCGGGCGCGGCGACGACCTACGCGATGGCGAACGGCCACAAGACCGCGCTGACGAACGGCACGTTCACGTTTGGGAGCTACGACGATGTGGCCGCGTACCGGCGCCAGGGACAGAACCTGAACGCCATCGCTCTCGGGCTCGGAGCGAGCGCGGTGCTTTCGCTCGGCTCAGCGGGCGCGCTCTACGCGATGCCGGCGGGCGGCTCTCGCAAGTGGATTCCAGCCGCCGCTTCGGGTGTCGCGCTCGTCGGCGGCGGCGTGCTGTACGGGCTCGCGATGGCGGACTTGTCCCGCATCAAGAGCGGCAGCGGCATCTCGGACCGGCAGACGCTGGAGGATGTTCGCGGATCCGGTGAGCAGAAACAGAGCGCGGGCTTGACGCTGCTCGCGGCTGGAGTCGTGGGCGCTGCTGCAACCGGCTGGCTGTTCGCGACCGACTCGGCTCCGTCGGCGTCGCTGTCCCTCCTTCCTCTGCGCGGCGGGGCTTTTGCCGCCGTCACCTTCCAGGTGTCTCCATGAAGCGATTTCTCGCGGCGTTGATCCTCTTGAGCGCAGCCGCATGCCTCGACTTCAAGGGCGCGGAGCAGAAGTTCTGCGAGAAGAATGAGGCCACCTGCCAGACGTCGACGGCGGGCGGCGGCGGTGGTGGTGGCGGCACCGTGACTCCGGCGAGCGCCTGGTTCAACCAGCTCGGAGACTCCTTCACGGCCGCGCTCGCGCTCGCCGGCGCCAGTCCTCTGCCGAATGGCGGCGCCGTGGTCACCGGCGCCTTCACGGGTGGTATGGACGTCTTCAACGACGGCAATCCAACTATCTCGCGCACCGGCCAGAGCGACGGCTTCGTGCTGACGTACGACGGCCAGGGCCAACCGCAGATCTTCCGCAACTTCGGCGTGGGTTCGGGCAACAGTCCTCAGACGCCGATCAACGTCACCACCACCCCTGATGGGAGCCGCTACTTCCTCACGATGAGCGTTGGAGCGGGGTCGTCCTTCGGGAACGACGCAGGCCTACCGGACTTCGGCACCGCGCTGATCGCGCTAACGCCTTCCGATGGCGGGGCGGTGTGGGCAGCAGGCATGACGGCTGACATCCAGGGTGGCAGCAGCTCGCGCTTCATCGTCACGGCGGACAGCGACACCTCCGCCGACGGGACCACTGTCCTGTTCGGCCGTTACGAGCCGAACCCGATCGCCATTGGCACCGCCGGAAACTGCGTGGTGATCAACA
>JBJMQN010000229.1:0-8810 GCA_045802665.1 Myxococcaceae bacterium
CACTCGGGCGGGAACGCACTATGCGGATCTCACCGGCGAGCCTCAGTTCGTCCGCGAGATGATCGATCTCCATCACGCGAACGCTCAAAAGACTGGCGCGAAGATCGTCCACTGCTGCGGCTTCGATTCGATTCCGTCCGATCTCGGCGTGCTGATGATGCAGGAGCACGCGCGGAAGAAGTTCGGGCGACCGTTGGATTCAATCCGCTTCTACGTTCGAAAGCTGAGCGGTGGCATCAGCGGCGGCACCATCGCCAGCGCGCTGCTTCTCGCAGAGGAGATGGGAAAAGATCCGACGCTCCGAAAGCGCGTCGCGAATCCGTACCTGCTCGATCCGGATCGCGAGGGCCGCGGCCCTGACAGCAACGATCAGATGGCGGTGAAGTGGGACGCCGACGCCAATGCGTGGACCGGCCCGTTCGTGATGGCGGCGATCAACACGCGCATCGTCCGGCGCAGCAACGCGCTTCAGGGATACGCGTATGGAAAGGACTTCCGCTACTCGGAGGTGATGAGCTTCAAGCCGGGCGTTCAGGGCGCGGTGATGGCGACGTCGTTCACAGCCGGGCTCGGCGCGTTCTTCCTCTCCGCCGCGAGCTCTCCGGGCCGCGCGCTCCTGCGCAAAGTTCTCCCCGCCTCCGGCGAAGGTCCCAGCGAAGAGTCGCGCAAGCACGGCCACTTCCACATCCAGCTCATCGGCCACGGCTCGGATGCTCAGGGCCATCCGGTGCGCCTCGTGGGAAACGTTCGCGGCGTGAATGACCCGGGCTACGGCGAGACGTCCAAGATGCTGGGCGAGACCGCGATCGCGCTCGCGGATCCGAAGGCTCCGAACGGAGGTGGCGTGCTCACCCCCGCGAGCACTCCCGGCCTCGGCATCACCCTCATCGAACGCCTCCGCCGCGCCGGCATGACGTTCGAGGTCGAAGGCGCGTGAGGAAGGTCGCGCAGACCGCGCTCAAACGCGTGCGCGCGATCACTTCCAAATTGGAAGTCGAAGAGCGAACCAGCCATGGCGCGCCGGCGTTCTTCTTGAACAAGAAGCAGTTTCTGCACTTCTGGGACAACCACCACGGCGACGATCGGGTCGCGATTTGGGTGCGCGCGGATCGCGAAGCGCGCGATGCGTGGCTGCAGCTCGATCCCGAGCGGTTCTTTCTTCCGCCGTACGTCGCTCACCTCGGTTGGGTGGGGATCCGGTTGGACGGCCGCCCGCCCTGGAAGCAGATTGAGGCGATCATCCGCGAGGGCGCGTCGCTGGCGAAGGGACAGCGGCGTTGATCCATCGGCCAGGTTGTTCGGCTGATCCCCGGCTGCATCTTTCACTGAGCGTATGGAGAGGTCTCAGTGGAGGTGGGTTCCGACACGGAGCATGCGACGCATTGGCGCGATCGCGTCTTGTTCGATCTCGCCAAGCGCGACAAGAGCCGCACGCAGGAGACGTTTCGCGCGCTGACAGAGGCTGCAGCGGCGGTGCTCGGCGTCGCTCGGGTCAGCATCTGGCGGCTCGTCCGGGACCCAGCGTGCATCATCTGCGAGGACTCGTTTCTTCGCGACGAACAGCGGCACGCGCGCGGAGACGTTCTCTTCGCGCGCGACTACCCCTCCTACTTCCGCGCCATCTGCGAGCACCGGGTCATCGCGGCTGACTTCGCGCAGAACGATCCCCGTACGCACGAGCTCACCGACCGCTACCTCGAGCCGCGCAGCATCATCTCGATGATGGACGTGCCCATCTGGCACGAAGGCCAGCTGTACGGCGTGCTGTGCCACGAGCATGTCGGCGCTCCTCGACACTGGACCTCGGACGAAGAGCAGTTCGCGGCCAACCTCGCGGATCTCGCGTCGCTCTCCATCGAGGCGGGCGAACGGATGGAGGCGCAGCTCCGCTGGGAGACGGTGGTGAACGCGATCAGCGAGGCCGTGTTCGTGCTCGACGAAAACGGAAACGCCGTTCAGATGAATCCCGCGGCCCGGCAGCTCATCGCCTATGCCGGCGGCGGCGTGACGGTGGACGAGCGCCGCGCGCTGCTCGAGCTCACCGACGAGAGCGGCCAGGTGATTCAGCTCGGCGGCCCAGCGATTCCGAATTCGATCTCGGCGAGGATGATTCGCGGCGAGATCGTCCACGTTCGAATCACGAAGACCGGCGAACGAAAGTCGTTCCGGCTCACCACGATGCCGCTCTACGACGGCGGCGACAAAGTGCACGGCGCGATCATGGTGATGGCGGACGTGACCGAGGAGGTTTACCTCGAACAGCTCAAGCGCGAGATGCTCTCCGCGCTCGCGCACGAGCTGAAAACGCCGGTCACGATCGTGAAGGGGTACTCACAGCACCTCGCCCGGCTGCTGAACTTTCCGGACCGCGGCAAACCCATGCTCTCCGCGATCGAGCGCGCCGCGAACCGGCTGGATCGCCTGATTGAAGATCTGATCCAGGTCTCGGGCATCAGGCTCGGCAGGCTCACGCTGGAGCGGCAGAAGACGGATCTGGCGGAGCTCGCCCGTACGGTGGCGCAGCGGATGTCGGCCACGCTCGGCGAACAGCACCGCATCGAGGTGAAGACTCCAACGTGTGCGGCGTTCGTGCTCGCGGACAGACCGCGGATGGAGCAGGTGATCCGCAGGCTCGTCGACAATGCGATCCGCTACTCGCCCAGGGGCGGAGACATCTGCCTCGACGTCACCTGCTCGGGCGACAGCGTCGTGGTGTCGGTGACAGATCCCGGCGTCGGGATCCCCGACAAGGACAAGCCGCACATCTTCGAGCTCTTCTTCCGAGCGCACGCGCGCACGCCCTATGACGTCGGCGGCCTCGGAATCGGCCTGTTTCTCGCCCGGGAGATTGCGCGGCGCCAAGACGGGGAGATGTGGTTCGAGAGCACGGAGGGGAAAGGCAGCACATTCTTCCTCCGCCTGCCGCGCGCCCCGCAGGATTGATCTACGCTCCCGCGCCATGCCCATCCGGCCTGCCTCCCCGTCCGTTCCAGGCGCAGCTCCCAGCAAAGTCACCTCCGCTCAGGACAAGCCCGCCGCAGCGAGCACCGCGCCCACGCAGCCCGTCGCCATTCCCGGCCACGACGGCACGTCGATCTTTCAGACCGGCGGTGCCACGCCCGCGACGCCGGTGAACGCGCCCGTGCCAGTGACCTCGTCTTCTGCGCCCAGCGCGAAGAGCCTCTCGCAGGTCTTCGACGCGCTGCCCACGCAGGGTGGCGGACCGGCGAACGCGAAGTTGCTCTCGAAGGGGCTGGACGCGTGGAACGCCCGCTGGGACATGCTCACGTCCGCGAACAAGAGCATCGACGCGCAGTACTTCATCCTGGAGAAGGATCCGTTCGGCTACGCGTTCCTCGGCGCACTGCTGCACAAGCAGCTCGAGGGCGTGCCGGTGCGGCTGATGACCGACTCGATGGCGGACACCTTCGGCACGCACGGGTTCACCAAGCCGCTCAAGGGGAAGGACTACCTTCAGGAGATCGTGAACAACGGCGGCAAGGCGTACGTGTATCACCCGCTCTGGCAGCGGCCGCTGGATGCGCTGAAGGGCGACTACTCGGTGCTCGCGTCGAACCACGACAAGATCCTCGTCGTCGACGGACAGAAGGGCGTCACCGGCGGGCGCAACATCGGCCAGGACTACTTCGCGGATCCCACCGACATGCAGGGCGCCTGGCGGGACATGGACGTGTCGCTGGAGGGCGCGGGCCCGGCGAAGGGTCTGACCGCGGCGATGGAGGCCGAGCTCGCGAACAGCAACGTCGCGCGACCGGTACACAAGGATCTGCTCGGCAACTGGGACAAGAAGGACATCCAGCTCCTCGGCGCGTACGCGATGATGGATTACTGGCTGAAGGCGCCGCCGTTCACCGAGGAGCAGAAGGCGCAATTCCGTACAAGCCCCGAGGCGCGGGCCGGCCTCGTGAACGAGCTGGTGAATGAAGCCGTGAAGCAGATGCCGTCACTGCTCCCCCAGAAGCTGCGCAGGAGCCCCAGCGACGACGACAAGAAGTTCCTCACGGGTGTCGCGACCGAGCTCGCCGCGCAGCTCGAGGCGCGCGGTTCGAACGGGGCGTTTCATCAGAACAGCCTGCCGACGCACGCGACCGACGTGAAGATCATCGACCAGACCTCGTCCGCCACCACGCGCGTGAACGGGATGGCGCCGGCGATGAAGGATCTGGTGGACGCCGCGAAGACGCGCATCGACATCGAGAACCCGTACGTGGTGCTCACCGAGGACATGATGAAGTCGCTCGAGGCGGCTTCGGCGCGCGGGGTCGAGATCAACATCATCACCAACAGCCCGCTCAGCACCGACAGCGACGTGACGCAGGCATTCTTCCTCGAGGACTGGCAGACGATCCTCGCGCGCTGCCCGACGGCGCACATCTTCGTCGCCACGGGCCACCAGAAGTTCCACACCAAGAGCGCGGTGGTGGACGGCGAGGACGCGCTGGTCAGCACGTACAACCTCGATCTGCTCTCCGGCTACGTGAACGGCGAAGTCGGCGCGGTGGTGAAGTCGAAGGAGCTCGCACAGGACCTCTCAGCTGCGTTCACCGCGGACCGGGCGAAGCAGAGCAACGGATTCCTCGAGTACACGATCCAGAAGGACGAGAACGGCAAGGCGGTCCTCAAGGACGGCAAGCCGATCCCGGTGTTCGGACCGGAGAACCATCTGCCGAAGGACGTGCTCGAGACGTACGCGAAGAAGCGGAACCTGTGGGGCTCGATCGTGCGGAATCACATCCCGCAGTTCGAGCCGCTCCGGCATCCGGCGATCGACGGCGAGACGAAGTAGCGCGGGCCGCTACGGCGTCATCGTTCCGAAGAACACATCGAATGGATAGCCGCTGGCGCGCTTCTGCAGCACCAGCCCCCCGTCCAGCTCCGCGTCGAGCGTGGTCTGCAGCCTGCCCTTGAAACCTCCGGCCACCGCGAGCGTGCCATCGCTGTCTTCATTCACGGACGTGATGTACGCGTCCTGATCCACCCGGAATTCGTGCCGGGACACGACGTTCAAGTCCGGATCGAGCGTCATGATGAACGGAGTCTGGATCCCGCCATCGCTGAAGCTGGCTGGCTTCACGCCCCCGTCCGGCAGCACCGCGCGCGCGTACTCGCCGACGGCCCAGAAGCCGCCACCGTCCGCCTTCGCGATGAAGTCGGACACGACCTCGTCGCCGGGGGTGCCGACGGGAGCGGCGGTCAAGAAACCGCCGGAAATGGGATCCAACTTGAGGAACAGCATGTCCAGTCCACCGGCCGAGATCGTGGCGAAGCCGCCGTCGAGGACAGACCCCCTGAACGACGTGGCGACGAACGGAGAGGGGCCGATGGTGGCGACGCGCGTGGCCGGATCGAACTCCGGACCGCCGATCCCCCGCAGCGGCGTGACCCAGAACAGCTTGTTCCCGCCGTTTGGCCTGTGGCGATCGATGTGCCGCATGTACTGGGTGCCCGTGGCATCGATGCCGTAGGTCGCCCCGCTCTCCAGGGGCGTGCTCCCGACTCCGTTGGTGAGGGCCGCGATGTACGCGTTGCCCGAATCGTCGAAGGCGCCTGACTCCATGTCGCTGTCCGATCCAGTGATCTGAATGTGGGCCTCGGTCGCGCCACCGTCCCCGCGCGCGAAGTTGAGCCAGCCGTCCGTAGCGCTGGTCGAATTCGCCGCTCCCGCGTTGCCGTTCGACCACGTGGCGGTGCCCGTCCACTTACCGCCCTCGACCACGACGTCGTTGACCGGATCTCGAATCAGCAGGTTCTGATCCAGCCCGCTGCTCGCCGAGTCGTTGTGTACCCACCCGATGGACCCGTCCGAGAAGACCTCGACGGCCCAGCCGGCCCACTTGCCCTGCGGACCGCTGGTCACGACGCCGTTGGGCCACGTGAAGCTGGGCGCGCTGGTCGAGGAGAACATCCGCCCGCTCACCAGCACCGTGTTGTTCGCGCCTCGTACGACCCGATTGGCGAAGGTGGCGCCACCGGTCGGCGGCCCGAACGTCTGAACCCACTTCACGTTGCCGCCCCGATCGAACCACGCGATGTACATCCGCTCGCCGGGCGTAGAGACCGACGCATCGCCGAAGGTCGCTGCCGTCGCGTCCACGCTTCCCACCAGCACGACGCTGCCGTCGTCGGTGAAGGTCATCCCACCGACCGTGACCTTGTTGATGCCCGGCGAATGAACACTGAGGAACCATCCGGCCGTGGGCGCAGGGCCACTGCCGCCGTCGGAGCCCGTTCCTCCGCCGGTTCCTCCGCCCGTCCCGCCGCCGGTGCCGCCGCCGGTTCCTCCGCCCGTGCCGCCACCCGTCCCTCCACCCGTGCCGCCGCCTCCGCCGTCCGGATTGCCGCCGTCCGCCTCGCCGTTGCCTCCTCCCGCGCCGCCATTTACCGAGCACACGCCATTGGGCTTCGAGCAGAACTGCGCCTTCGCGCCCTCCCAGTCGATGCACGCCGCGAGGGAGAGCAGGACGAATGCTGCAATCAGGTTCCTCAGTTGGATGCGGCTCACGGGAAGCTCCCAGACACAGTGAAGGTGGCGCCACGCGGCGAGATCGCCACGCCGGCGGTGCCGCTGTCCTGCGCTCGAACCAGATGGAGCGCTCCCACGATCGCGGCGGACAGGCCGGCGCCGAGGAGGCCCTCACCGACGACCTCCTTGCCGCGTCCGGCTCGCACCGCATCGGACAGCGCCTGGCCGTCCGCGACGTTCGCGGTGCCGTCTCGCAGCTTTGCCGCGTCGGAGCTCGCGAGGAGGAGGAGCACCCCTCCGGCCACCACGAGGCCCGCGCCCGTCCCCGCGGCGAGGTATCCACGGGATCTGGGCGCGTTCCCATAGGTGAGCGCGCCCGCCCCCAGCGCACCGAGCCCCGCCCCACCGAGGAACACGCCCAGCGACTCCTTGTTCTGGCCCGAACGCACGGCGTCCGACAGCCCGCCCTCGGTGGTGATCCCGCCGCCCGAGGAGATCCGCGAAGCGTCCGACCGCGCAAGAACGTACGAGGTCGCGCCGCCTGCCAGCAGCGCGCCTCCCACTGCGAGCGGCACCCACGCGGTGGACATCGGCCTGCCCGGCGCGGCGGACACTTCGGTCGACGGCGGAGGGTTGGGAGTCTTCACGACGTTCGCGACGCTCTCCGCCGGCCGAACCGCCCGCGTCACCTCGGCCGCCATCCTCGGCGCCTGCGCGGTGAAGAAGTCCACCACCTCGTCTTCATCCTTGAAGCGTCCGGACGCGAGCGACAGCGGTGAGCCATCCCGCGCGCTGATGATCTTCACCGCCACGACGTAGCTGCCCTTCTCGGTCCGGGCGACGGAGCCGGTGATCACCCCGTTCACGCCCAACGCGCCGGCGAGCTCCGCGACGCAGCTGGACGAGCTGTCGGCGCAGTTCATGAGCTGCTTCTGCTGCTCGAGACCGAGGAGCGCGGCGATCTCGTCGCTGGTCGTTACCCGGATCCCCTGCGTGGCGATCTGCTGGGCGAAGTAGTTCGACAGAAAAGCGCCCCGGGCCGGATCCACGCCTACGGACTGGAGTTGGGGCGCGGCGAGCTTGATCGGCTCGGCAGTGGTCACCGCGGTCAGCGCGACCAGAAGGGGGAGAACCATGGACGAACGACACTAGCCCAGCGGGCGAACCTCTCGTGAAACGAAGTGGCACAGGTCGCTCGACGCGGCTTGACCGCGCGTCCGCGCCGCAAACGAAGTATGGAGCGCGTCCATGCGATCTGCCGTTCGCTTCTTGCCGCTCGTCGCCTCATCGTTGCTCTTCGCCTGCGGCGGTTCCCAAGCTCCCGACGTCGTGGACAGCGGAACCGTGGACACCACGCCGCCGCCGCCCTGCCCCATTGGCACCTCGCGAAGCTGCTACTCCGGCCCCACCGGGACCGAAGGCGTGGGCGCGTGTCATGGCGGAGCTCAGCAGTGCAGCGCGAGCGGCTGGAGCAACTGCGAGGGCGAGGTCATCCCGAAGCTCGAGGCGTGCAACGGGCTGGACGATGACTGCGAAGGCCATGTCGACGAAGGCTGTCCGGTCGCCGGCGCGCTGAAGCTGTCCCGTTACCCTTCTGAAGGATCGTTCTTCGGCAACGCGACGGGGAACGCGACGACGACGACGCGATCGACGTGTCCGGACGGGACGCTGGTGCGCGGGTTCATCGGGGCTGCGACGGAGACGTTCGATCGCCTCGGGCTCGCGTGCGGCGCGCCGAGCATCGTGGAGGACTCTGCCAGCTCGCCGTTCGTGTACTCGGTGGCGATCGCGGATGCGGGGACCGTTGCTTCCGTGGGCGGCATAGGTGGAACGGATTTTCAGGGCGGGCTCTCCTGTCCGCCGAACCAGATCGTGACTGGCATCTCGGTGTGGGACGACGCGCAGACGGCTGTGTGTCCCTCTTCTGCATGCACCGGCGGAGCGTCGTCGAGCACGTGCGCGGGGCTGTACGGGATTCAGATCAGCTGCTCGGAGCTGGAGGTGGAAGGCGCGCCGGGGAGCTACGTCGTGAGGGCGAAGGCGGGCGGGTTCAGCTCAGGCCGCGTCGCGAGCGGAAATGCGAATCGTCCGACGACCGAGTCCTCGTACTCCACGCCCATCGGCGCGTTCCCGTACGCCGCTGACTTCGCGTCCGGACCGTGGCCTGTGTACTGCCCGTTCACCGCCGTCAATGGCGTGCGGCTCGTCAACAAAGAGCCGATCGTGGAGACGAAGTGATGAAGCGGATTGTGCTCGTGGCGGTTGTCGCGCTGACGTTTGCCTGTTCATCGAAGCCCGAGACTCCGGATGGCGGCGGCGGTGGTGG
>JBJMQN010000230.1:0-2879 GCA_045802665.1 Myxococcaceae bacterium
CACTGCGCTCGGAGATTCTCGGGGATGTGGCGCAGCTCGCCGGGCTCGCATCAGACGCGACGTGCGCCGCGGCAAAGGGGTGGCGGGCGACGGAGGATCACCCGAAGTAACCGCAGCGGTCGAATCAGTCCAGCCCGCGCTCCCAGAGATCTTCCTCGTCCAGTCCGACGAGGTGACCCACTTCGTGCAGCAGGGTGATGCCGATCTGTTCGATCAGCTCGTCACGGCTCTTCGCGAAGCGCTCCAGGTTCCGCTGGTAGAGGATGATGCTCGCGGGCGCGTGGTCCCAGGCGCTCTGCACGCTGCGTTCGCCGACGGGCGTTCCCCGGAAGACGCCGAGGATCGCGGGTGAGAGCGGCGGCTTCTCGCTGAGCAGATCCTCGTCGGACGGAATCTCCTCCACCGAGATGACCACGTTCTCGAGGTACTTCTTCACGTGCTCCGGCACGCGCTTCACCGCGTCTTCCACCGCGGCGTCGAAGTCTTTCTCGTCCAGCGTCGACGGGGCGGGGAACTCTTCCGGTGCGAGCTCGCGCGCGCGGCTGAACCTCTTGCTGGCGTCCTTCAAGTCCTTGCGGCGCTCGGCGAGGAGTCCCAGATAGTGATGCGCCCACGGCTCATCCGGCGCGGTGGTCAGCACCTCGTCGAACGCCGCCTTCGCGTCCTTGAACCGGCAGAGCTCGAAGAGTGCGATCGCGCGCTCCAGCTTCGCCTCCACCGAGCCGCTTCGCAGAGTCAGCGCGTCATCCAGCGCCTTGATCGCACGATCGCATTCGCCGAGCTGATTCAGCGCGATGCCCTGCAGAATCGCGAACTCGTACTGGAGCTCGTCGTCTTTGAGCTTCTTCGAGAGCTTCCGCCCGCGCCCCGCCGCGTCGAGGCCGTCTTCCAGCCGTTCGCGATCTTCACCAGGCCTGCAGATCATCAGATCCGCATAGCCGAGCAGAATCTCCGGATCCTCCGGATCCAGCTCCAGCGCGAGGTCGTAGGCCTCATGCGCCTCCTCCGCTCTGTCCAGCTGCAGCAGCGCCGCCGCGCGCATGTGCATCGCCTGTGCGCAGTCCCCATCCGCCTTCAGCGCCTCGTCCGCCAGCGCAAGCGCGACATTCGCCCGGCCGGACTCGAACGCCTCCGCGGCCTGAGCGAGCAGCGCTTCGATCGGATCCTCGCCACGCTCCGGCGCTTCACGGTGATGAGGGTCTCGGCGGCTTCGCATCGGGTGCTCGCTGATTAAGAGCCGGCGGATGCGGTGTCAAACCTGGCTTGACAAGGGCTGTGGCAAAAGGTTTTGAGGACCACGGCGCTGCCGCCGGGAGAGAAGACTCTGGACATCCTCGTAGTCGACGACGATCGCGAGTTGGCGACGCTCCTCGAACGGTTTCTCACCAAGCAGGGCTACACGGTCACCCTCGCCGAGGATGGGCTGCAGGCGTTGCTCGCGCTCGAGGAGAAGAAGTTCGGGCTCGTGATCACCGATCTGATGATGCCGCACATCGACGGCATCACGTTCACGGAGAAGCTGAAGGGCAACCCGGAGACCGCGCACATCCCGGTGATTCTGATCACCGCCTGGCCCTCCGAGGACATCTCCGACAAGGGCATGCGCAAGGGCGTCGCGCTGACGCTCGGCAAGCCCATCGACTTCGACCGGCTGCTCACGCTGGTGAAGTTCGCGGAGTAGTGGCTCAGCCACCTTTGCGCACATTTCGCGTTGACAATTGCGCGCCGTCTCTTAGGTTGGCGCTCGCTCGGGCCGAGTGCTAACGGCCCGCTTTGTGTCACTCTAAAACGTCAATTTTTCCCGGAGGTTAGCTGATGGCTGCCAAGGAAATTCACTTTCACCAGGGCGCGCGCGACGAGATCCTTCGCGGGGTTCGGATCCTCGCGGATGCGGTCGCGGTCACGCTGGGTCCCAAGGGCCGCAACGTCGTGATCGAGAAGTCGTTCGGCTCGCCCACGGTCACCAAGGACGGCGTCACCGTCGCCAAGGAGATCGATCTCGAGAACAAGTTCGAGAACATGGGCGCGCAGATGGTGAAGGAGGTCGCGTCCAAGACCTCTGACAAGGCCGGCGACGGCACGACGACCGCGACCGTGTTGGCTCGCGCGATCTTCGAAGAGGGCTTGAAGCTCGTGGCCGCGGGTCACAACCCGATGGATCTCAAGCGCGGGATCGACAAGGCCGTCGAGGTCGTCATCGGCGAGCTCAAGAAGATGAGCCGCACCACCAAGGACAAGCGCGACATCGCGCAGGTCGGCATCATCTCCGCCAACGGCGACGAGACCATCGGCAACATGATCGCCGAGGCGATGGAGAAGGTCGGCAAGGAAGGCGTCATCACCGTCGAGGAAGCCAAGTCGATGGAGACGCAGCTGGACGTGGTCGAGGGCATGCAGTTCGACCGCGGCTACCTGTCGCCCTACTTCGTGACCGATGCCGAGCGTATGGAAGCGGTTCTCGAGGATCCCTACATCCTGATCCACGAGAAGAAGATCAGCAACATGAAGGACCTGCTGCCGCTGCTCGAGCAGATCGCCCGCTCCGGCAAGCCGCTCCTGATCATCGCTGAGGAAGTGGAAGGCGAAGCGCTCGCCACCCTCGTGGTCAACAAGCTGCGCGGCACCCTGAATGCCAGCGCCGTGAAGGCCCCGGGCTTCGGTGACCGCCGCAAGGCCATGCTGGAGGACATCGCGATCCTCACCGGCGGCAAGTCGATCATGGAAGAGACCGGCATCAAGCTGGAAGGCGTCCGTCTCGAGGATCTCGGCCGCGCCAAGCGCGTCACCGTGGACAAGGACAACACGACCCTCGTGGATGGCGCCGGCTCCCAGAAGTCGATCGAAGGCCGCATCAAGCAGCTCCGCGCCCAGATCGACGA
>JBJMQN010000231.1:0-7080 GCA_045802665.1 Myxococcaceae bacterium
AGCGCCTGCGGTTGCGCGCCGGAACCTATCTGGAGCCATCACCGTTTCTGGATCACAGCCTGCGGCAACACTTCACCGGCGGCCTCGAGTGGAAAATGTTCCACCTCGTCGCGGACTGGAGTCTGTCGCTCTCGTTCGACTACGCGAGGCAGTACTTCAACTACGGCCTCGGAATCGGTTTCTGGAGGTAGCTCCCGTTGAAGCGAATCGCGCTCGCGCTCGCCGTGGTCTTCGGCTGCGCTCACTCTGAGTCGTCTGGTCCTTCGTCCACGCCCGAGGTCGAGGCGCTCTCCTCCGCGCCCACTCCGAAGCCGTACACGCCCACCATCGAAGAGCAGCACTTCCACTTCGACAAGCTCACCCAGCTCACCTTCGGCGGAGAGAACGCGGAGGCGTACTGGGCGTTCTCGGGGAAGGAGCTGACGCTGCAGGCGCGGAAAGGTGATGCGCGGTGCGATCGGATCTACCGCATGGATGTTGCGACGGGCGCCACCGTGCCTGTCTCGTCCGGACAGGGCGCGACGACGTGCTCGTACTTCTTCCCCGGTGACAAAGAGGTTCTCTACGCGTCCACCATGGGCGGCGGTCCCGAGTGTCCCCCGCGTCCGGACATGAGCCAGGGCTACGTCTGGGCGCTCTACGACACCTACGACATCTACAAGGCGAACGCGGACGGCACGAACGTGCGGCCGCTGACTCAGGTGAAGGGCTACGACGCGGAGGCGACGGTCTGCCCGAAGGACGGATCGATCATCTTCACGTCGACGCGCGACGACGACATCGAGCTGTACCGCATGGACGCCGACGGCAAGAACGTGAAGCGCCTCACGCACACGCCCGGCTACGACGGCGGCGCGTTCTTCAACCACGACTGCAGCAAGATCGTCTGGCGAGCGTCGCGCCCGAAGCCCGGCAAAGAGCTCGAAGACTTTCAGCGGCTCTTGAAAATCGGCCTCGTGCGTCCGACGAAGCTGGAGCTGTACGTCGCGAACGCGGACGGCAGCGAGGCAACTCAGGTCACGTATCTGAACGCGGCGTCATTCGCGCCGTTCTGGCATCCGACGAAGGACCGCATCCTGTTCTCTTCGAACGTCGCGGATCCGAAGGGGCGCGACTTCGACATCTTCGCGATCAACAGCAACGGCACCGCGCTCGAGCGGATCACCTTCGCGAACGGCTTCGACGGCTTCCCGATGTTCTCGCCGGACGGAACGAAGCTCGCCTTCTCCTCGAACCGGGCGACGCCGCCCGGGCAGCACGACACCAACGTCTTCGTGGCGGATTGGAAGGAAGGCGATCAGCTCGCGACCGAGGTTCGGCCGCCTGACCTCGTGATGAAGGACGTGAGCTTCCTCGCGGCACCGGAGCAGGAGGGGCGCGGGGTCGGGACGAAGGGACAGGAGAACGCGGCGGCGTATCTGGAGAAGCGCTTCGAAGAGCTCGGCATGACGCCAGCGGGAGACAACGGGACGTTCCGCCAGAAGTTCCCGGAGACGGTGGAGGTGAAGGCAGCGAGCAGCTCGGCGGTGGAGATCGGCGGCGCGAAGTTGGCGGCGGACGCGTTCACGCCGATGGGCTTCTCCGCGGATGGCGACGTGAAGGGCGAAGTCGTGTTCGCGAACTACGGCATCAAGATGAAGGACAGCGACGACTACGCCGGTCTGAACGTGAAGGGGAAGATCGTCGTCGTGCGCCGCTTCGTGCCGGAGTCAGAAGCGTTCTCCTCGACGGACGCGCAGAGACGCTTCGGTGACATCCGCTACAAAGCCTGGGTCGCGAAAGAAGCAGGCGCGAAGGCGTTGGTCGTCGTGGATTGGCCGGTCGTCGCAGCGAAGGATGGAAAGCCGGGCGAGCTCCCGCAGGAAGCGAAGCTCCCGAAGCTGCGTCCTGAAGGCGCGGGCGATGCGGGAATTCCGGTCGTCGTGGTGACGCGCGATTCGATGAAGGCCTTCATGGGCGCGCCGAAGAAAACGAATGGCCGCGTCGCCGTGAAGCTGGAGAAGGTGCAGAAGGACGCGTTCAACATCGTCGGCAAGCTCGCCGCGTCGTCTCCGGAAGCGCGCACGTTGCCGACGGGAGTGGTCGTCGTTGGAGCGCACTACGATCACCTCGGCTTCGGCGGACAGGATTCGCTGGCGCCGGAGAGTCACGAGGCGCACCTCGGTGCGGATGACAACGCGTCGGGCGTCGCGGGCGTGATGGAGGCAGCACGACTTCTCTTCCAGCAGCGAACGAGACTTCGTCGCGACGTGTACTTCGTCGCGTTCGCGGGAGAGGAGCTCGGCGTTCTCGGTTCCACCGCGTTCACGCGCACGCCGCCTTCCGGCGTGAACATGACGGATGTCATCGCGATGCTGAACCTCGACATGGTCGGGCGGCTTCGCGAGAACAGGTTGTCCATTCTCGGAGTCGCGTCCGGCGAGGAGTGGCGAGGAATCCTCGAGCCCGCGTGCGAGCTTGCGCGCGTGGACTGCAACGCGTCCGGAGACGGATACGGGCCTTCGGATCACACGCCGTTCTACGCGGCGGGAGTGCCGGTGCTGCACTTCTTCACCGGCGCGCACAGCGACTACCACAAGCCCTCGGACACACCGGATCGGATCAACGCAGGTGGGCTCGCGCAGGTGGCGGCGATCGTCGCGGAGGTCGCGGCGACGGTGAGTCACAACGACGCGCGCATCACCTATCGGAACGTGCCGGCGCCTGCGCCGATGGGAGATCTGCGCTCGTTCAACGCGTCACTGGGAACGGTCCCGGACTACGCGCCGCCCGAAGGCACGAAAGGAGTGCTGCTCGCGGGAGTTCGAGCGGGCGGCGCGGCGGAGGCTGCCGGCATGAAACGCGGCGATGTGCTGGTACGACTGGGATCGCATGAGATCGGAAACGTGGAAGATCTCATGTACGCGCTGAACGCGTCGAAGCCGGGAGAGACCGTCACCGCGACGGTCATGCGCGACGGGAAGGAAGTGAAGATTCCCGTCACGTTCCAGGAGGGGAAGCGGCGTTAGGTCGCTCCCACCCGGCCAACGATCTGACTGAGCGGTTCGTCCTCGCGCGACTCGATCAACTTCTCTCCTGAAAGACGAAGTGTGGCGAGCGCGCGACTGCGTGCTTCAGGATCACGTGGAGCGATGAAGGCGACGACGAGCCCTGCGCTCGCGCACGCGATCGCAGCTTCAGCCGCGTTCGTGACCACCGTCGCGAGCAGGTGCTGATCGAACAGGGCTCGCTCCAGCGCAGTTGCCGCTGCGTCCGCAATTTCTGAGGACTCACGCTCGATGTAAACGATCGCGGACGCGTGACCCAGTCGCAGACGCCGCTCCGCTGCGCTCACTCTCGGCACATCCGAGCTGACGAGGTTCGCCCCACCCTCTTTCGCGCCGATGATCATTCCAGCGGCGACGGTCGCGTTCGAGACCGGATCGATCAGGATGAACGCGCCAGTGGCTCGATTCTGATCGTACGGATCCGCGACCAGCGGCCGTGTGCACTTGAGCGTGATCTTCCCGATCTCGTTGAGGCCCAACGCCTTCGCCGGCTCATGCGCGAGCGTCTCGAGGTTCAGCTTCCAGCCGACGCTCTCGATCCGTCCCGGCACTGCGCGCGTGGTGTGCTTCACGAGATACGGCTTCTCGGGATCCATCGCGGTTGTATGCAGCCAGACAAGGTGCGCATCCAACTCGCGCAGCACGCGCGGTTGGGTAGAGACGTGCGCGATCAGATCTCCGCGGCCGACGTCCACTTCATCGGTGAGGCGAAGCACGACTGAGCTCGGCGCGATCGCTGCCGGAACAGAGCCTTCGTAAACATCGATGGACCGAACGCGCGTGCGCTGGCCCGACGGCAGAACGACGACCTCGTCACCCGCCTGCACCTGTCCGGAGACGATCTGCCCCGCGAAGCCGCGGTACTCGAGGTGCGGTCTGATGACGTACTGCACCGGAAAACGGAACGCCTCGCTCGCGGCGTGACGGAGCACGGGGACGCGTTCGAGGTAGCTCAGAATCGTGCCGCCCTGATGCCACGGCATCCGAGCGCTCGCGGTCACCACGTTGTCGCCGGACCGCGCGCTGATCGGGAACACGTCCACGGCGGTGAACCCCAGCGGCGCGGCGAAGCTCAGGAAGTCCGCTTTGATCTTCGAGAATGCCTGCTCGTCGTAGGCGACGAGATCCATCTTGTTGATCGCCACCGCCAGATGCCGAATCCCCAGCAGCCGAGCGATGTACGCGTGCCGCCGCGTCTGCGCCTGCAGCCCGAGCCGCGCGTCGATCAAGATGATCGCGATGTCCGCGGTGGAGGCGCCCGTCGCCATGTTGCGCGTGTACTGAACGTGGCCCGGCGTATCCGCGATGATGAACTTCCGCTTCTCGGTGGCGAAGTAGCGGTACGCGACGTCGATGGTGATCGCCTGCTCGCGTTCGGCCTTCAGCCCGTCGGTGAAGAGCGAGAAGTCGATCTCGTCCCCACCCTGCTTCGACGCCCGCTTCACCTGCGCGATCTGGTCCTCGTACAGGCCATTCGCCTCGAACAGCAGCCTGCCGATCAGCGTGGATTTTCCGTCGTCCACCGAGCCGACGACGACGAAACGGACGAGCTCTTTCTCCTCGTGCGCTCGGAGCTCTTCTTCGATCTGAATCGCGGCGCTCATTAGAAGTACCCCTGCTGCTTCTTGAGCTCCATGGAGCCCTCTTCGTCGTGATCGATCATCCGGCCCTGCCGTTCGGACTGCCGCGTGCGGATCATCTCTTCCAGCACCTGCGTCAGCGTCGTCGCAGCGGACTCGATCGCGCCTGAGAGCGGATAACAGCCGAGCGTGCGGAAACGGACGCGCTTGAGCTGCGGCACCTCGCCGGGGTTCAGGCGCATCCGTTCGTCGTCCACCATGATCAGGTTGCCCTTGCGGACGACGACGGGACGTTCGGCGGCGAAGTACAGCGGCACCACCGGGATGTTCTCGAGGAACGAGTACGTCCACACGTCGAGCTCGGTCCAATTGGAGAGCGGGAAGACGCGGATGCTCTCCTTCTCTTCGATGCGGCCGTTGTAGAGGTTCCAAAGCTCCGGTCGCTGGTTGCGTGGATCCCACTGGCCGGCGCTGTCGCGGAATGAGTACACGCGCTCCTTCGCGCGCGACTTCTCTTCATCTCGCCGAGCGCCACCGAACGCCGCGTCGAAGCCGTACTTCTTGAGCGCCTCCAGCAGCGCCTCGGTCTTCATCGCGTGCGTGTACTTCTGGCTGGAGAGATCGAACGGATTGACGCCCTCGGCGATCGCGCGTTCGTTGCGGTGCACGATGAGCTTCAGGTTGTTCTCGCGAACGAACTGATCGCGGAACGTGTACATGTCGCGGAACTTCCAGCTCGTGTCGACATGCAGCAGCGGAAACGGCAGCGGCGCGGGATGGAACGCCTTGATCGCCAGCCGCACCATCGCCTGCGAGTCCTTGCCGATGCTGTAGAGCATCACCGGGTTGCGGAACTCGGCCGCGACCTCGCGGATGATGTGGATGCTCTCCGCTTCGAGCTGACGCAGGTGCGACAGCCGCTCGGGCGTGACCGTGACGCTCATTGCACTGCTCCCTTCCGACTGCGCTGCGACGGTTCGGCGCGCTGCAGCGATTCACTGAGCTTCTGGCGAAGCGAGATGACCTCGCCCACGACGAACAGCGCAGGCGATCCGAGGTCAGCGGCTGCGACGCGTTCGGCGATGTCTCCCAGCGTTCCTTCGATGACCCGTTCGTTGTCCCAGCTTCCGGATTCGATCACCGCGGCGGGAGTGCTCGAGGCGCGGCCTGCGCGGATGAGCTCGGCGGCGGTTTGTTTGAGTCGCTGGCCGCCCATGAAGATGACCAGCGTGTCGCCCGGTGCGTAGCGCGCCCACTGCTGATCTCCGTCCTTCGTGTGCGCGGTGACGAAGGTGACGGAACGGCTGAGCCCACGGTGCGTGACGGGAATGCCCGCGAGCGCCGGAACCCCCACCCCGCTGGAAATGCCGGGGACGATCTCGAACGGGATGCGGGCCTCCGCGAGCGCCAACGCTTCTTCGCCGCCGCGCCCGAACACGAACGGATCGCCGCCTTTGAGCCGCACGACGGTGCGGCCGAGCCGAGCCTGGGCGACGAGGATCTCGTTGATCTCCTCCTGCGTCGTCTGAGGTCCGCCGCCTTCTTTGCCCGCGTAGATCAGCCGAGCGCGCGCGGGAGCCAGCCGGAGAAGATCCGGATGCACGAGGCGGTCGTAGACGACGGTCTGCGCTTTTCGCAGCGCCTCTGCGCCGCGGAGCGTGATCAGATCCGGCGCTCCCGGGCCCGCTCCCACGAGGTAAACGATTCCCGTCTTCATTGTCCGGACTCCTTCGACGCAGTCGCGGTGCGCAGCAGTTGATCCAGGCCGCGGCGATCGCCCTGCTCGAGAAGCCTCGCGGCGTCTCCCTCGATCAGCGACTGAAACGCAGCCGACCGGCGACGCCCGCCCGGGATGATCCGCCGCAGCCGCCCAATGAGCTGAGCAAGCCGCGCGTCGCCCGCGCTGACCGATTTGAGTAGCCGCGTGCGGAGGTGAGCGCCGAGGCTTGGCGCGAGACCCGCCGTCGACACTGCGATGGTGATGGGCCCTTCGCGACCGATGGACGGCACGTAGAAGTCGCAGAGCTCCGGATCATCCGCCGCGTTCGCGAGGTGTCCGAACCGATGCGCCGCCGCGTACACCGCTGCGTTCACCGATCGATCGTTCGTGGCGGCGAAGGCAATCAACGGCTCCGCGCAATCGCTCTCCTCGAACGCGCGCTGGGACCAGCGAAGTTTTCCTGCCGCCGCGAGCTCGGAGATGAGCTTCGTCGCCTGAGGTGCGACGACGTGAACGTGCGCGCCGACTTCGAGGAGCTGCTGCACCCGGCGCTCGGAGATTGGACCCGCGCCGACCATGAGGACCTGGCGGCCGTGCAGCCGGAGCGCGATCGGAAAATCGAGCTGGGCAGAGGTCGAAGTTGCAGCGCGCGGGCGCCGCAGCAGGGTGAAGCCAAGGGCGAGGAGAATGACCGGCGCCGCGACGAAAAGAGTCAGAGCCATTTGCGTTAGCG
>JBJMQN010000232.1:0-3917 GCA_045802665.1 Myxococcaceae bacterium
CCTGCGGTACTGCTCGGCGCGTTCGGGATGACGTCTGGGCAGCGCGGTGAGCGCTTTGGCGAACGCCTCGATCGGCGCGCGGTCTTTCGTCTGCGCAGCGAGCTCAGCGGAGGCGGCGTGAGCGGCGAGGTGACGAGGTGAGCCGCGGAGCACTTCGGCGAGATCGCTGCGCGCCTTGTCGAACTGCTTGCTGGCGATCGCGGCTTCCGCTCGGGCGACCCGCGCGTTCGCCATCGCCTCGGGCGCAGCGGCCTGATCCACCGCCTTGTCCAGCGCACGCCGAATCCCCGAGCGATCCTCTCGCGCATTCAGCAGCCGCACCTGCTCTTTGAGCGCGCGCTCGTCTCCGCCGACCGACACCATCTCGCCGTAGGTCGCGGCCGCGGCAGGCAGATCCTGCAGCTCGTTCTCGAGCAACTCCGCGAGTCGCGAGAGCAGATCCAGCTTCCGCGCGCGGCTCTGCGTGGCCTTCACGCGCTCCCGATAAAACTGCGCGAGCTCACGCCAGGCGCCGCGACGGACGTAGAGCGCCTCCAGCTTCCGTTCGACGGTGGAGTCCTCGGTGTCCTGAACCACCGCGCTCAACATCGCGGCGGCCTCTGCCTTCTTGCCGCTGCGCTCCGCGTCTTCCGCGGCGGCGATCATCTCCGCCTGCGTCACCCTTCGCTGCTGCCCGGTCCCCGATGCCGGCGCCTCCAGCAGACCCAGCTCCTTCACCAGTGCGTCCGCCCGAGCGCTCTTCCCCACCCGGTCCGCGGTGATGCGGAGCTGCTTGATGGCGTCTTCGATCGCGCGTTGAGGCGACCCCGCCTTGTGCAGCCCGCGAATCCAGAGAAGGCGGATGTCGAACGCGCGGTCGTACTCGTGCGCCTGCTCGAGGTACTGCGCGGTCTGTCCGTACCGGAGCGCCGCTCGGCCGGGGTTGGCGAGGCCTTCGCTGGAGATGCGCGCGCGCCAGAACGTCGCCCTCGCGGCTTTGCCGAGCTTCTTTCGCTTCAGCGCCTCGCGCGCCTCCCGCTCCAGCGACGCATCGAGCTCCTCCCACCGCTGATCGCGATGCAGCAGCGCGTTCAGCACCGCACGCGCGTTCCGGTCCGACGGGTTCTCCGCGAGGAGCACCGTGAGCTGCTCGCGCGCCTGATCGTTCTCGCCGAGCCGGCGCAGCAGCCGGATGAGCTGGCCGCGGATCTGCCGCCGCACCTGCCCTTCGGTCTCATCCACGCCCGCGCGCAGCAGCGAGAGCGCGCCCGCCTCCGTCCCCGCTTTCAGCGAGAGCCAGACGAGCGACGCGGCGAGCCTCGGCGACATCGGTGCTTCGCGAACGGCACGGACGAGCTCGGCGTAGGCGCGAGAGGGGGAACCTTCTGCCAGCAGCCGCCGAGCGATCTTGAGGTGAAGCTCCGAGACCGAATCGGTGTGGCCGGCGACGGAAGGCGGAAAGGCCTCCGCCTGGATCGTCTCGTGCCGATCGGAGCTCTCCGCTCTCGACCGGTCGCGGCCCTTTCTCACCTCGCTCATTCGGGAGGTGGCAGTCTACACGCCCGATGGGCTCGCCAAGTGTCTCGCTGCTCATGCCGGTGCGGAACATGGCGCACACGGTGGGACCCGCGCTGGACAGCGTGCGGCGGGAGCTTGCGTCCTCGGACCAGATTGTGCTCGTCGATGATCGATCGACGGACGGCAGCGGTGACCTGCTTCGGGAGCTTTCTCGAGCAGATTCACGAATCGAGATCGTCGAAGGCCCGGCGGCAGGTGTCGCGCGTGCGTTGAACGCGGGACTCGAACGGTGCCGTGGCGAGCTGATCGTTCGGATGGACGCGGATGATGAGTCCCTTCCGGGGCGGGTGCGCGAATCGGTTGCGGCGCTGGAGAAGGATCCCTCGCTCGCGGCGGTGGGGACGCAGGTGGAGATCTTCCGGGACGACCAACCCGTCAGCCCGAACATGCGCGCGTATGAGGCGTGGCTGAATTCGCTCACGAGCTTCGAAGCGCTGTTCGCGGATCGCTTCGTGGAGAGCCCGCTGTGCCATCCGTCCACCACGATTCGACGGGCAGCGCTGATGGAGGTTGGCGGCTTTCCGGATGGGCCTTTTCCGGAGGACTACGCGCTCTGGTTGGAGCTGCTCTCGCGCGGCAAGACGCTCGTGAATCTGCCGCGGGTGTTGTTTCGCTGGCGGGATCACGCGCAGCGCGCCACTCGTGAGGACTCACGTTACGAGCAGCGGCGGCACCTCGAGCTGAAGGCTCGCTACCTCGCGAAGATCGTCGGCGGACGTTGTGGAATTCTCGGTGCGGGGAGGACGGGGCTTGCGCTCTCGCGTGCGCTTGCGGCTTTCGGTTCGCGGACTGAGTTCTTCGTGGACGTGAGCCCGAAGAAGGTGGGCGCGATCGTGGAGGGCGTTCGCGTGCTTGGGCATGAGGACCTTCGCGGTCCGACCGGCGTGATGCTCATTGGCGCGGTGGGTTCGAAGGGTGGACGCGCGGAGCTGCGAGCGCTGCTGGGAGGTCGCGGGTACGTGGAAGGACGCGACTTCGTCTGCGCAGCGTGACGACCGGGCTACTTCACCTTCGCGCCGAGCATGATCGCGATCTGCTTCACCATGTCGCCTTCGTCGCGCTTCAACTTTCCATCCGCGAAGACCATGGCGCGCACCGCTTCCAGCACTTCATCCGAGCGCGTCTTCAGCAGCGCCATGTCCGGCTGCGGCAGCGGGTTGCCCTTTTCGAGACGCTCGCGCAATTCCTTGAGCTCCAGCTCGGGCACGTTCCAGCTTCGGCCCACGCCGAGGATCATCAGCGCCTCGCGCTCGTCCACTTCACCGTCCGCCCAGGCGACCTGGAGGAGCAGCTTGATGACTTCGATGTTGAAGCGATCTTCCGCGGTGAGCGCTGACATGGGCGAGCAGTCTACGCCTTGAGGTCCAGCATGTCCGCAATCGTTCCGAGCACGTCCACCTCTTCCAGCTCGAGCCGTCCGTCGCTCATCACCATCTTGCGGACCGCGTCCATCGCTTCGTCCGACCGCGCCTTGAGCACCGTCATGTCGGGCTGAGGGAGACCGTTGCCGCTCGCGAGGTGCGCTTCGAGATCGCGCAGCTCTCGCGGATCCACGTCCCACTTCTCGCCGAGATCGTGCAGGAGCGCTGCCTCTTTCGGATCGAGCACGCCGTCCGCCCACGCCACCTGGAGCAGAAGCTTCAGCACCTCGAGATGAAAGTCCGCGTTTGGCATGACCCTTTGCGGAGCAAGTGTAGAGCGTCAGTGCGGCACGTCGAGATTCGCGGCGGCGAAGAAGCGCACGAGGTCCTCTGGCACGGGCGACTTGAGGACCAGCTCAGCGCCGGTGGATGGATGCGGGAGCCGCAGCTCGAACGCATGGAGCAGACAGCGCGGCGCAGGAAGGTCTCCAAGCGAAGTCGCGCCCCCATACCGAACGTCGCCGAGGATGGGGCAGCCGAGCGCGGTCAGGTGCGCTCGAAGTTGATGCGTGCGGCCGGTCCTCGGATGGAGCGAGACGATGCAGAAGCGGCCGTCGTAGAGCAGTGCGTACGCGGTCTGCGCGGGGAGTCCATTCGCACGATTCGAAGCGCGCCATCTCCCGGGCCGCGAAGGATCCTTCGAGAGCGGCAGATCAATCGTCCCCTCTTTCGGCATCCCCGGGCCCGTGACCGCGAGGTATCGCTTCTCGGCCTTGCGATGACGGAAGGCCTCGGCGAGCGCGGAGGTTGCGTCCTTCGACTTTCCAAAGATGGTGATGCCGGACGTCTCGCGATCCAGCCGGTGGACCATTCCCGCATCGCGCCCCAGATGGGTCGTCACCTGATCGACGAGGCTCTCACCTGCTCGCGACGGCGTGGGCTGTGCGGTGACGCCCGCCGGTTTGTCGACGGCGATCACGTCCCTGTCCTCGAACAGAA
>JBJMQN010000233.1:0-8182 GCA_045802665.1 Myxococcaceae bacterium
CGCGCCTTCGCCAGCGCCGCGTACTTCGGCGTGACCCAGAAGCCCTCCTTCGCGAGCTTGATCGCCGGAGCGAGCACGACGGCCGGCTTCAACTTCCCGTGCTCCTTCAACAGTTGCAGGTAGCCCATCGCCGCGCCCGGAACCGCGACGGAGAGTGCGCCATCGGTGGAGAGCCCTGGCACGAGCTGGCCATTGGAGAGGTACATGTCGCGGCTCGCCGCCTTCGGAGCGACCTCGCGAAAATCCAGAACGTAGGTGTGCTTCTCCTTCTGATCGAACACGAGCGCGAACCCGCCGCCGGCGATCCCCGAGTGGTACTCGCCAACCACCGCGAGCACGAAGGCCGCAGCGACCGCCGCATCCGTCGCGTTCCCGCCCTTGTTGAGCATCGAGAGCGCGGCGTCAGACGCATACGGGTGCGCCGTGGCGATCACCCCGCCGCGATAGGGACGGTCAGCGAACGCCGAGCCAGAGAGAATCAGAAGGATCAGAACGAACGAACGCATCCATTCATGCTGAGCGAAGTCGAAGCATGAACCAAGAACAACGAAGTACCCTGACGGCCAGATGACGTCCGAAACCCCGCCGACACAAGCCGACGACGAGAAGTGGCCGCCCGCCAAAGCCATGTTCTTCGCCGCGATGGGGGCGGGATTCTTCCCCTGCGTCGCGGCGCCGGTCCCGTGGATCCTGTACGTCCTCAGCCGAAAAGAAAAAACCCAAACCGCGGACCAGATCCGCTGGACGAAAAGAATCCTGATCATCGCGATCGTGGATCTGCTCGTGATCGCGGCCGCGCTCTTTCTCTTCGCACACCGCAAAGAGCTCACGAACATCAAGGCCGCGAAGCAGAAGTCGATGATCGGGCTCTCCGTGGAAGACGCGGCGCTCAAAGACGGAGTGAAGGTCTCGGTCGTCAGTGAAGGCTCACCGGCTGAAGCCGCGAACATCGCGGTGGGAGATCTCGTCGACACCTGCGACGGCAAACCCGTGCGAAGCAACGCCGAGCTCCGAGCGTGCGTCGGCAATCATTCGCCCGAAGACCAGGTCGCGCTCACCGTTCACCGAGGCGAAGTCACGCGCGAGCTGAAGCTGTTCACGAAAGCTCCCGACGCGCTGGCGGGCAAAGGCAAGAGCGACGCGCCGGTGTGCAAGCCGTTGGAGCTTCCTGCGAACAGTCAGCTCTTCGCGCTCGGGGTGTTCCTCGCGCTCGGAATTTTCGTGGTGGTGCGAAAGGGCGGGCCGGCAGTGCTGGCGCTCGCGATGGCGCTGCCGGTCATCTCCATCGCAGGTCACTTCGCCACTCAGGCGCTGTGCCTCCACACGGCGCTCTCCAACGGCGTGCGCGGGCTCATCGAGCTGCCGTTCTCGCCCCTCAGCCTGCTGGCCGTCGCGGTCCTCGTCGATCGGTTCACGCTCCAGAACCAGGCGCCGAAGCTGCTCTCGGGAGATCGCCACTGGCTACAGACCGGTCTGCTCGCGATCTGGCTTCACGTCACCGGCATCGTCCGCGTGGCGCTGATCCTTGGCGCGATCCTCATCGCCACGCACTCAGGTCCCATCGAGGCCACGCCTGTCGAAGAGCTCATCGCGGAGGGCGCGAAGTCTCCGTTCATCAAGGTCCTCTTCTTCATCACCGCGGCGGTGCTCGCGCCGCTGGCGGAGGAGCGGTTCTTCCGAGGCGTGATGATGGAGGGGCTGATGCGCGTGATGAGGCCGTGGATGGCGGTCGCGTCCGTTGCGCTCGTGTTCGGATTGCTCCACGGCGGTTATGGAATCCGAGCGGCGGTCGTCGTCTATCTCGCGTGCGTGCTCGGCTGGGCTCGCGTCGCAGGCAGAGGCCTCAAGTCGCCTATCCTTCTTCACGCGGCTCAGAACACCGTCGTCGGGCTGCTCTTTCTGCTCCGCTGAGATCAGATCTCTACGCCCACACCAAACGACACCGAATTGGCGGTTGCCGCTTTTCGCCACACCATCGCCAGGCAGCCGTGGCGCAGCGGTCACGGTGGGACATCACCCACGAGAAACCACCAGGCGCTCAAAGGGCCGAAAACTCGGCCTTTCTCAAGTTTTGACGCAGTGCGTACGGGATGGCGCCGACCTTGCACTACCCCCGGGCATGGCGGTCCCGAATCAGCGCGCATGGAACAGAGCTCCCTTCCGGGGTTCGGTGCGCTTTTACAACTGGGACCAGGTGCAGACGGGCGAGGTCACCGAGATCTCCGCCGGCGGGCTCTTCCTGAGCGCCCCGGAGCTGTCGCCCGAGGGCACGCACCTCACGCTTCGCCTCTCGCTGCCTGGAAATAGCCGCTCGTTCACCGTGTTGGGGCAGGTCGTTCGAACCGTTCAGGGTTCGGCGCTGCGACCCGCCGGGATGGGCATCCGGTTCATCGACATCGCCGCGCAAGACAGAAAGAGCCTGGACGAGTTCGTCTCGTCGCGCTCGCCGGAGTCCGCATGAAGTCCCTCAGCCTTCCCAAAGCACCCGCCGTCGCGCAGACCACAACGTTCCTGCGGCCGCAGTTTTCGATGACCGTGTCCAGCAGTCAGATGAGCGTTGCGGTCACTGCGATGCCTCCCCTTGCTCTGAGGCCGACAGCTCCCTAGATCGTCGAGCCATGACTCAAAGGCTCGCGAGCGTCGTTCTGTGCGCCGGTAAGGGCACGCGGATGAAGTCCGAAAAAGCGAAGGTGTTGCATACGGTGCTGGGGCGTCCGCTCTGCGCGTATCCCCTCTCCCGAGCGCTGGAGCTCGGCGCCAATCCCGTCGTCCCCGTCGTGGGGCATCAGGCGGAAGCGGTGGAGAAGTCCATTCGCGCCGAGTTCCCCGAGGCGAACTTCAAGTTCGCGGTGCAGGCGGAGCAGAAGGGCACCGGTCACGCGGTCCGCTGCGCCGAAGCTGCGCTCGAGGGGTACGACGGCGCGGTGCTGATTCTCTACGGAGACACGCCGCTGCTTCGAAGCGAGACGTTGCAGGCGCTGGTGGACGCGTTCCACAAGGGCCAGAGCAAGCTCGCGTGCATCACCACGATCGCGAAAAATCCGCAGGGCTACGGACGGGTGATCCGCAAGAACGGCAAAGTGGCGTACGTCCGCGAGCAGAAGGACTGCAACGCGGAAGAGGCCGCGGTGAACGAGGTGAACGCGGGCATCTATGTGGTCGACGCGAAGTTCCTCTTCGAGTCGCTCAGCAAGCTGAAGCCGCAGAACGCGCAGGGCGAGTACTACCTGACGGATCTGGTGGAGATGGCGGCGAAGCAGGGTGATGTGCCCACCGTCGTCGCGGACTTCGAGGACACCGCCGGCGTGAACGACAAGGCGGAGCTGGCGGAGGTCGCTCGGGTGCTGCGGCTGCGGATCAACACGAAGCTCATGAAGGCCGGCGTGTCGATCGAAGATCCCGCCACCGCCTTCATCGACGAGCGCGCCGTCATCGGCGGCGACTCCGAGATCGGCCCCATGGTCTCGATCGTCGGCAACTGCCGCATCGGGAAAAACGTCCGCATCGGTCAGGGCTGCGTGCTGATGAGCTCCGAGGTCTCGGATGGCACGGAGGTGAAGGCGTACTCGGTGTTCGAGGACGCTCGGGTGGGGAATGGCTGCATCATCGGTCCGTTCTCGCGGCTGCGCCCCGGCACCGAGCTCTCCGAGGGCGTGCACATCGGCAACTTCGTCGAGACGAAGAAGGCGCGCATCGGCAAGGGCAGCAAGGCGAACCACCTCGCGTATCTGGGCGACGCGAAGATCGGCGCCGGCGTGAACGTCGGCGCGGGCACGATCACCTGCAACTACGACGGCAAGAACAAGCACACGACCGAGCTCGGCGACAACGTGTTCATCGGGTCGGACACGCAGCTCGTGGCGCCGGTGAAGGTAGGCGAGGGCGCGTACGTGGGGGCGGGGACGACGGTGACGAAGGATGTGCCGCCGATGAGCCTCGCTGTGTCCCGCACGCCGCAGACCAACGTCGAGGGCTGGGTCGCGAAGAAGAAGGCGCGCGATGCGGCGAAGGCGAGCTCGAACGAGATCAAGAATCCGGGCGCCGCGCCGAACCTGACTTAGCTCTCGGAAAAGCAGGCGGGCAGGCTTGCGGACGTCCGGTCCTGACGGTTTGGCACTGACAGTGCTTCAAAGGTAGACAGTGCATCCCCCGCCTTCTGGAGCAGCCCCTTGTCCGAAAGGCGATCAGTGCGCACCTCGCGGGCCGGGCGTTTCATCACTGGGGATCGGTAGCAGGGCGTACTGAGGGAAGGGACAACACAACATGTGCGGAATCGTTGGATACGTGGGTGACAAGGAGTCGGCGCCGATTCTGGTTTCGGGCCTGAAGAAGCTCGAGTACCGCGGCTATGACTCGGCGGGTGTTGCCGTCATCACCCCGGGCGTGAAGAACCAGCTCAACGTGGTGCGCGCCACCGGCAAGCTGAAGAACCTCGAGAACCGCGTCATCGCCGAGCCGCCGAAGGGCACCATCGGCATCGGTCACACGCGCTGGGCGACGCACGGCCGTCCGTCCGACGAGAACGCGCACCCGCACAGCTACGAAGGCGTCGCGGTGGTTCACAACGGCATCATCGAGAACCACCTCGAGCTCAAGGAGCAGCTGAAGGCTCAGGGCCACGTGTTCAGCTCGGAGACGGACTCCGAGGTCTTCGCGCACCTCATCTCGAACGAGCTCAAGAAGGGGCTCGATCTCGAGAACGCGGTTCGTGCGGCGGTGAAGAGCGTGCGCGGCACGTATGCGCTCGCGGTGGTCACGCAGGATGATCCGAACCGCATCGTGTGCACGAAGGATTCGAGCCCGATGGTGCTCGGCTTCGGCAAGGGCCAGAACTTCGTCGCCTCCGATGTGCCGGCGCTGCTCGAGCACACCCGCGACATCGTCTTCATGGAAGAGGGCGACCTCGCGGTGCTGACCGCCGACGCGGTGGAGATCTTCAACCGCCAGGGCCAGAAGACGAACCGGCCCACGCGCCGCATCGACTGGACGCCGATGATGGCGGAGAAGGGCGGCCACAAGCACTTCATGCACAAGGAGATCTGGGAGCAGCCTCGCGCGGTGGCGGATACGCTGCGCGGTCGCGTTCTCCTCTCCGAGGGCGACGTGCACTTCGAGGGCTGGAACCTGACGCCTGAGAAGGTGCGCTCGCTGTCGAAGATCACCGTGCTCGCGTGCGGAACGTCGTGGCACTCGGGCCTGGCGGGCAAGGCGATGATCGAGGCGCTCGCGCGCATCCCGGTGGAAGTGGAGCTCGCGTCCGAGTTCCGCTACCGCGATCCGATCGTGGACAGCAGCCAGATCGCGATTGCGATCAGCCAGTCCGGTGAGACGGCGGACACGCTCGCGGCGCTGAGGGAAGCGAAGGCGCGCGGCGCGATGGGCTTCTCCATCTGCAACGTCGTCGGTTCCGCGATGACGCGTGAGGCGGAGTTCACCATCCTCACCAACGCGGGCCCGGAGATCGGCGTCGCGTCGACGAAGGCGTTCACGACTCAGCTCGTGGCGCTGTACCTGCTCGCGGTGAAGCTCGGCCGGATGCGCGGGACGCTGACGGTTCGGCAGGCGCAGGAGCACCTCACGCACCTGACGGAGGTGCCGAAGATGCTCGAGGACGTCCTCAAGTGCGAGGCGGCGGTGAAGCGGGTCGCCAAGCGCTACATGAACAGCCAGGACTTCCTGTTCCTCGGCCGCGGCCCGATGCACCCGGTGGCGCTGGAAGGCGCGCTCAAGCTGAAGGAGATCTCGTACATCCACGCGGAAGGCTACGCGGGCGGCGAGATGAAGCACGGCCCCATCGCGCTCATCGACGAGAAGATGCCGGTGGTCGTGATCGCCCCGAAGCAGCCGCATGTGGCGTACGAGAAGATCATCGGCAACATCGAAGAGGTCCGGGCGCGCGGCGGAAAAGTGATCGCCGTGGTGGATCAGGGCGATGAGCACGTGAAGTCGCTCGCGGATGATGTGATCGAAGTGCCGGCGGCCAGCGCGCTGCTCGCGCCGGTGGTGACCACGGTCCCGCTGCAGCTGCTCGCGTACCACGTGGCGGACATGCGCGGGACGGACGTGGATCAGCCGCGCAATCTGGCGAAGAGCGTCACGGTCGAGTGATCAGCCTCTAGAATTTGAGCGGAGGGCCCGAAGACGTTTTCGGGCCCTTTCGCATTTCAGGGCGCTCGGCTTTGGTCTGCGTGTGAGGGAATGGTCAGGGCTGCTGCGCGGTGCGCTTCAGGAAGTGCATCACGCGGACGAGTGTCGCCAGGCGTTGCCGGGCGGGGTTCGCATTTCGATCGATGAGCTCGCGCGCACCTTCCTGACGTCCGCTCCGAGTTGGGCGAGGTCGCTGCTGGGTGTGCGCGATCGCGTCGCGGGGTGGTTCGGGCTGAAGACATCCGTCGCTCCGGAGGAGCTCCGTTTTCAGGTAGGCGATGAGGCCGGACCGTTTCGCGTGATCGCGCGGGCCGAGGACGAGCTTTTGCTCGGTCAGGACGATCGCCACCTGAACTTCAGAACGAGTCTGAAGCTCGAGCCGGGCGCGTTCGTCGTCACGACGCTCGTGCAGTTTCACAACGCGTTCGGTCGGGCGTACTTCACGCCCGTGAAACCGATTCACGCGCGGATCGTTCGAGCGATGTGCGAGCGGACTGCGGTTGCGCTCTCAGGAAGAACAGCGCCGTGAAGTGAATCTGCAGAAAGTCGCCGACCTTCGACCAGAAGTGTCCGGTGAACCGCGTCATCCCGAGCTCAGCGAGCGCGAAGTCCGCCTTCTTCAGCGCGACGAACATGACGCAGGAGATCACCGCGAGCGTGAACGGCGCCCATGCGCGAGAAGCGCTCAACGTGGGCAGCGATGCGGCGAGCACGACCGCGATGTGAACGCCGAGGACGAGCTCGAATCCATGCGGGATGAACGCCGCGAGGAGGTAGCTCGAGATGGAGGCGAGGACGATCTGCGCTGGATAGGCGCGGCGCCCCTGCACTTTCAGGTTCCACGAGAGAGCGAGCGCGAAGAAGGGGAGGGTGATCCACTGGTCTAAAATCCCCGCCCACCTCGCCTGCGTGACGATGCGGGTGAATTGGATCGGGCCGTACGCGATCGCGAGCAGAGCGAACGCGATGAAGTAGTCGCGGTCCGCACGCTCACGGAGTTTCACCGCGCGCCAGAGCCAGTACGCGCCGACGAGCACGTAGCCTGCGTTCACCAGGGCGTTCGCCGGCATCTTGAGGAGCGTGTCCGCCGCGAACGACTCCGCATACGTGGATGGACCGAGCGGAACGTCGATCGCGTCGAACAGGCTCACGCCCGAAGTGTATGCGGACTGTTTTCCGGCTGGGATGGGGCGGAGGTGACTCGCCCGGCGAATGTCCGCCAGACACTCGCGCCCAGAATCACCGCGCCACCGACGATCGCCCAGCCGCCCATGCGCTCCCCGACGATGAGGAACGTCCACGCCGCGCTCAGCACCGGCTCAATCAGCATCAGCAGCGAACCTTCCACCGCGGAGGCTTCCCGCAGCCCGCGGGAGAAGAACACGTAGGCGAATGCCAACGAGATGCCGAGCCAGCCGACCATGCTCAGGTCGAGTGGGCTCGGCGCAGGTCCGGTCAGAGCGAGCGGCAACACCGCGATCGCGGCGATCGAATTTCCTGCCGCGAGTACGGATGGAGACTCCCGCTCCACTGCGCGGAGGCCGACGATCGTGAAGGCGAACACCACACTCGCGACGAGCGCGACGATGTTCCCCAGGCGTTGCCCCGGGGCGAGCTGATCCACGAAGAAGAGCCCAAGGCCGATCAGGAACACAGGTGCCGAGAGGAGCTCCGTTCGCGTTGGCCGTTCCTTCAGGAGGAGCGTCGAGAGCAGCATCACGTGCAGCGGCGCGGTGTCCTGTAGAAAGATCGCGTTCGCCGCCGTGGTGAGCTTGGTCGCGATCACGAACAGGGTGATCGACGTCGCGTAGGCGAAGGCGACCAGGATTCCCTTCCGGCTCGGCCAGCGGCGCGCTTCGGGAAGCACAAGCAGCAGAGTCACAGCGGCGATGAGCGATCTGCCGGCGGAGAGCTGCCACGGCGAGAGCGAGCTCAGCTTCACCGCTACGCCAGCGGTGGACCAGAGGAGCGCGGCGGCGAGGATGAACGCTTTCGATTTCATTGGCGCCACCCCCCAGCGACGTCGAGGACCTTC
>JBJMQN010000234.1:0-5704 GCA_045802665.1 Myxococcaceae bacterium
GAGCTGTTCGCGGACGCAGGACCGGAAGGAGAGCCCCCATCGCTCGAGCAGGTCCAGCGGCTCGCGGAGCAGGTGTTCGAGAAGGACGTCACCTGGCTCGTGGATCGCGAGCTCTTCAAGGCCGGCGAGCGAACTGAAGCCGCGCACGCGGAGCAGTCTGAACGTCAGCGTCAGGCCGCGCTGGAAGGAGCGGCGGCCCGGGCGACGGAAGTTCCGGAGAACCAGCTCGCGGCCGACGCTGCCGAGCGTGAGCCCGCCGCACAGAAGAACCGCGCAGATGAGGCATCCGAGCGCGCTGCGGAGAAGCTTGCCGCGCAGAAGAAGCTCGCGGATGAGGATGCAGCGCGGGCTGCGCGTGAGCTTGCGGCGCAGAAGAAGCTCGCGGATGAGCATGCAGCGCGGACCGCGCGTGAGCTCGCTGCGCGGAAGAAGCTCGCCGAGGAAGAAGCTCAGCGCGCGGCTCAGGTGCTTGCGACACAGAAGAAGCTCGCGGAAGACGCTGGCAGGCGTGCTGCGCAAGAGATCGCGGCTGAGAAACAGGCCGCTGCCGACGCCGTTCGCCGCGCCGCTCAGGCGATCGCGACACAGAAGAAGGTCTCAGAGGAGCAAGCTCAACGCGCGGCGCAGGAACTTGCTGCGACGCAGAGGAAGCTCGCCGATGACGCGGCGAACCGCGCGGCTCAGCAACTGGCTGCGGCGCACAAGAAGCTCGCAGACGAAGCGGCCTCGAGGACAGCGGAGGCAGCGGCGACGGCGGAGAAGCTGCGCTCGGCAGACGAGAGGTCTGCGCGCGCGGCCCAACTTCTCGCAGCGGAGAAGAAGCGTCGCGAGGAGGAGAGTGCGGCGCACGCGGCTGAGACGAACGCGGCGGCCGAGAAGATCCGCAGAGCGGAGGAGCAGGCTGCTCTCGCCGCACAGCAACTCGGGGCGGAGCGCCGACGCGGGACCGAAGGTGTCATCCGATCTGCGCCGATTACGACGTCCGAAGCGGAGCAGCGTGCCTCAGAGCTGCTCGCGCGTCTCGAGTCGGAGCGGCGCGCTCTCGCGGATGAAGCGGCGGTGCTGAATCGCGCGCGGGTGGAGTCGGAGCGGCGAGCTCTCGCGGATGAAACGGCCGCGCTGAGTCGCGCTCGGGTGGAGTCGGAGCGACGAGCGCTCGCAGACGAAGCCGCGGCGCTGAGTCGGGCACGGGTAGAGGCGGAGCGACGGGCCCTCGCGAAGGATGCGGCGGCGCTCAGCCGCGCTCGCGTGGACTCCGAGCGGCGATTGGCGGACACACCCGTTCGTGACGACTCGCAGCGCTCTCAGGCGGCGCGCACGCAGAGTGACCTCGAGATCGCGCGCATCGAAGCGTCCATCCGTTTGGAACAGGCTCGTGAGAGCGCCGCGCGTGCGGAGACCGAACGGCTCGCGGCGGAGCAGCGCGCGACGTCACGCCCGACTCCCGTTGCGCCGCGTTCGGCCCGCCCGCCGGCGCCTCCGCGCGAAGCGTACGAAGTCGTCGAGGCAGACGAGCTTCCTGCAGGCTCCGAGGCTGCGGCCGCCGAGAAATCACGCCTCTGGTACACGCTGGGCTACCTCTACGCGAACGGGCTCGAGGCGCCGGTCGACGATCCCGGCATCCGAGCTCAGCTCAAGCGGCTCGATCCCGCGCTCAACATCGCGCTCCAGGCGTTTCGCGCCAACGCGAAGAAGGAAGCCCGACAGCCTCCACCTCCAGCGCGCGTCCCCCAATGGGCCGGGGCGGTCGCGGCTGCTGCGCTCGCGCTCGCAGGCGTTTCGCTCTTCCGCAGCTCGCAGGCTCCAGCGCCGGCGTACCCTCCGCCGTACGCGTGGACTGCGCCGGTCCAGACTCCGATCGCGCAAGTTCAACCTCCCGCGCAGTTGCCAGACCAGATCGCAGCGAAGGTCGAGATCGCGAAGCCGGTCGTCGAACAGCGCGCGGTCATTCAGCCGCCGGTCGAAAAGGAAAAGGTCGCTGAGAAGGAAGCCGATCCGGTTCCCGACGTTGTCGCGGAGAAAAAGTCCTCTCCGACGCGCGCGCGCATGGCTCCGGCGGAGCGGCAGGGCGGGAACGCTCAAGGCTTCGCTCGTGAAGGGGACGCGGCGCTGCGGGCAGGGCGAATCGATGATGCGCTCGCTGCGTTCAACAAGGCGCTCAAGGCGGATCCGAAGTTCGCGCCCGCTCACCGCGGCCTTGGCGCTGTCTTCACGATGCAGGGCAAGGACTCGGAGGCGGCGAACGAGTACAGGCGCTACCTCTCGCTCGCTCCGAACGCCACAGATCGCGGCCGGATCGAAGCGCTGCTGGAAGATTCGAAGTAGCCGCTACATCGGCTCCGGAAGCTCCTCGTCGGAGAGGACGATCAGACCGGCCGAACGCAGCGCGGAGGCCGTCACGCCTTCACCGTCCTGAAGCGCTCCGTCGATCCACACTTTGTTCGAGCCGCACGACGGGCTTCGCTCCTTCAGGATTGCCACCGTCGCGCCGAACCGCTTCGCCGCCGAGACCGCCAGCGCCGCGCCCGCGAGGAACGCGCTGCTCACGTTCTTGCCGCTGTCCTTCACCAGCGCCATCGCGTTGCCGAGGAGCACGTCGCGCCCTCCGCCGCGCGAGAGCTGCACGGGAGGCCGCGGAATGCCGAGCCCGGCGCCGGCTTCGGGACAGACGGGCACGACCTCTTTGCCAGCGATCGCCATCGTCACGCGATCCTTCAGCTGATCCTTGCCGTCGTACCGGCACCGTTCACCGATGAGGCACGCGCTCACGAGCACGACCTTCGCCGCGCGTAAAGCCTCCCGTCGTTCTTCGAGCGTCATGCGCCCCGAATCTTCACCCGGCGGCCTTCCACCACCAACCGGTCCTCGCACCAAAGCCGCAGACACTGCGGATACAGCCGGTGCTCTTCGAGCTGAATGCGGGCCTGAAGCATCTTCTCGTCGTCGGAATCGAGGATCGGCACCGCCGCCTGCGCGATGATCGGCCCCGTATCGGTTCCCTCATCCACGAAGTGCACGGTGCAGCCGGCGATCTTCGCTCCGTACTCCAGTGCCTGCTTCGCGCCGTGAACTCCGGGGAACGCAGGCAGCAGGGCAGGGTGGACGTTCATCACGCCTTCGGGGAACGCTCGCAGAAAGTCCGGCGTGAGCAGCCGCATGAACCCGGCGAGCGCAATGCGCGTGACGTTGTGCTTTCGGAGAACGGCGATCAAAGCGGCGTCGTAGGCCGCTCGGTTCGCGAAGGCTTTGTGATCGAGCACCTCGGTGGCGACGCCCGCCTTCTTCGCCCGCTCCAGCGCGAACGCTGTCGCGACGTTGCTGAGCACCACCGAGATCTGCGCTGGGAAATCCGGAGCAGCGCACGCGTCGATCAGCGCCTGAAGATTGCTGCCACTCCCGGACACCAAAACGCCGACGTGCTTCTTCGCGGTCATCGCAGCTCACTTCCATTGTGGAAGTGACCACTCCCAATCTGGGAGTAACGGCGGCGAAACTCGTCACTCCCGAATCGGGAGCTCACTCGATCACCACCGTCGCTTCTTTCCCCGGCTCGCCCGCTTCGATCTTCCCGACCTCCCACGCCTGCACCTTGCGCTCCTTCAACAGCTGCAGCGCCGCCGACACGTCTCTCGCCTCCACGACCGCGATCATCCCGAGGCCCATGTTGAACGTGGAGAACATCTCGTCGCGAGCGACCGAACCCATCTGCGCAATGAGGTCGAAGATCTCCGGCTTCTTCCAGCTCGCCTCTCGCAGCACGGCCTTCGTTCCATCCGGCAGACACCGCGGTAGATTTCCCGGGATGCCGCTGCCGGTGATGTGCGCGAGTCCTTTGATCCGCCAGCCGAGCTGCTCGTTCAGCGCGAGCGCGTCCTTCACGTAGATCTTCGTCGGCTCGAGCAGCTCTTCCACCAGCACCCGCTTCAACCCAGGCGCCTTGCTCTGCAGCGTGAGCTTCCCGTCGTCGAGCAGGACCTTCCGCGCGAGCGAATACCCGTTGCTGTGCAGCCCACTCGAAGCGAACCCGATCAGCGCGTCACCCGGCTTGATGTCTTTGCCGGTGATGATCCGCGCCTTCTCCACGATGCCCACGCAGAAGCCCGCGAGATCGTACTCACCCTTCGCGTAGAACCCGGGCAGCTCCGCGGTCTCGCCACCGAGCAGCGTGCATCCGGACTGCTCGCAGCCGTCGGCCACGCCTTTGATCACATCGGAGGCTTCATCGACGGAGAGCTTCCCGGTCGCGAAGTAGTCGAGGAAGAACAGCGGCTCGGCGCCGGAGGTGAGCACGTCGTTGACGCTCATCGCGACGAGATCGATGCCCACGGTCGCGTGCCTCTGCGCCTGGAACGCGATCTTCAATTTCGTTCCAACGCCGTCGGTGCCGGAGACGAGGACCGGCTCCTTGTACTTGCCTGGTGGGATGGCAAACAGGCCACCGAAGCCTCCGACGCCGGAGATCACCTCCGCACGGCGCGTCTTCGCCGCGAATGGCTTGATCTTTTCGACCAGCGCGTCGCCGGCCTCGATGTCCACGCCTGCTTGCTTGTAGGTCGTTCCCACGAGCGGCGTTTTAGGGGTGGAGCGGCCCCTCTGTCATGGACGTAACGCGAATGTCGCGTACCATGCAGCCGCGTCGCCTCGGACCGCCACGAATGGCGCCGAAACGGACCGCTAATCCATGAAGAAACTGCTCAGCAACCGCCGCTTCGAGGTGCTCGCTCTCGCGATCGCCATCGTGTGCGTCCTCATCCACCGCGCCGCAGATGGCACGCCCGTCCTCGACTACGGCGGCAGGGCCTCCGGGATCGTGAAGTTCCTGCGCGGCGTGCAGACGCTCGAATCGCGAGCGACCGATCTCAAGTTTCAGTTCCGCGGCCCCATCGCCCCGCACGATGACGTCGTCGTCGCCGCCGTGGATGAGGCGTCCGCTCAGCGCTTCGGTCTCTGGCCGTGGTCGCGCGATCTCGTCGGCAAGGCGCTGATCAATCTCGACAAGATGGGCGCCCGCGCGATCGGGCTCGACATGTTCTTCTCCGATGCGGTGGAGGACAAAGGCGCCGTCGCGTACCAGAAGGCGTTGGGCGAGCTGGAGAAGACGATCGAGGCGAAGCCCGAGCTCGCCGTGGAGCTCGCGTCGTACAAAGACGTGCTGAAGGCGCAGACGACGCAGTCGCCGGATGATGCGCTGGCCGCCGCGTTCACGCAGGTGACGCAGAGCGTGCAGGGCGCGTACGCGTATCAGGACAGCGACGCGGATCGCTTCGGCAAGCAGCTCGTCGAGCAGCACAACGAGCTCGTGAAGCCGTTCCTCATCACCGAGACGCGGCTCAAGGGTGGCGCGACGGCGGAGCTGCCGATCGACAAGCTCGACATGTACACGATGTATGCGGCGCAGAGCAGCCGCCCGGTGATCGCGAAGACCGCGAGCCGGATGGGCCACATCAACACCTCGCCGGATCCCGACGGTGGCCTTCGTCGCACGCCGCTGTTCGTGAAGCTGACGGGACCGAAGGGCCTGCTGCCTTCGCTGGAGCTCGCCACCGCCGCCGCGTACCTCGGCGGCACGCCGAACGCGATCTACGAGAAGAGCTTCAACCGTCTCACCGGCGCGGAGATCCGCAACAAAGACGGGCTCACGCTGATGAAGGTGCCGCTCTCGGACACCGAGCCGCTCGCGTACATCAACCACATCGGACCGGCC
>JBJMQN010000235.1:0-3240 GCA_045802665.1 Myxococcaceae bacterium
CTGAGCGCGATCGTACGAGTCATCGCAGGTGAGGTCCGTGCCGGCGTCGCAGGCACCGCCGCGGATGTAGAGGAGCGCGTCCGCCGCGCCGCCGTCCGGAAGCTGCGCGATTGGCTGCACCGCCGCGACGTCGAGATCGCGACCCGCCGGAATGGTGACCGCGAATACCGAGTCGTTGCCCGTACCTCCGCAGCTGCCGCCGAAGTCGTTCTGCGCGGTGAGCAGGTTCACGGACTGGGTGGCGCTCGTGTTGGAGGTCAGGTTCACCGCGATGGCGGACGGGCAGTAGTCGCCCGGGACGGGCGCGACGAGCGACGCGGTGAACGTCACCGAGCCGGGCACCGTGGTGCGGGTCTTCACGATGACGTAGTAGGTGCCGGACGCGTTGCGGACCAGGGCGGTCTCCGCGCCAGAGCCCGTCTTCGCATCGGTGCAGGAGACCTGCGTTCCCGGGGTGCAGGCGCCAGAGCGGACGATGATGATCGTGTCCGCCGTCCCGCCATTGGCCGGCGCGGTCTGAAGCGACAGGTCGCCGGTGCCGGAGACGGTCACTGCGTACACCGCATCCTTACCGGTGGACGGCCCACAGGTGCCGGTCTCGTTCGCGTTGGCGCCCGTGAGATCGACCGTGTCCGTCTGCGTCTGTCCCACGGCGGTGAGGCTCATGGTCTTCGGCGCCGCGCAGGTGTCGTTCGAAGGGGGAAGGGACGGAGCGGCGAGCGACGCGGAGAGATCGAACGCGCCTGAAGTGGCGAGCGCGCTGTCCACCCAGACCGAGTAGGTGCCGGGCTGCTGGTTCATCATCGTCACCGTCGCCGCCGAGTTCGTGAGCGGTGCGTCGCAGGCGAGCTCGTCGGAGACCTGCGTGCTCGCACACTGCGCGGCGGGCAGCACGTAGATGGCAGGGCTGAGCGTGGAGCCCGTGGTGGGCGTCGCGGTGATGGTCACGTCCTGCGCCTGCGTGAGCGTGTAGTTGTAGATGACGTCGTTGCCGGTGCGGCGCGCGGACGAGGTGCAGGACGGCATGCCGCCGTCGACGACGTTGCTGTTGTTGGCGTTGGTCGTATCGCCGGACGCCGTGGCGGTGGTGCCGTTGAACGTGAGCGTCACCGCCTTGGAGCAGTCATCGCCCGGGTAGCCCGCGTCCACGGTCGGGTCCACCTTGCAGGTGTGAGTGCCGGGATCGCAGATCGGCTTCGAGACGTCCGTGCAGTCCGTCGTGGCGAGGCATTCGACGCACGTGCTGGTGACGGTGTCGCAGATCGCCGTGGGAGCCACGCACGCCGGGTTGCAGCCCGTGGTGCCGCCGCCGCCGCCAGATCCGCCGCCGGTTCCACCACCCGTACCGCCGCCAGTGCCGCCGCCGGTTCCGCCACCCGCACCACCTGCCTCGCCACCACCCGTGCCGCCGCCCGTACCGCCGCCCGTTCCGCCGACGGAGCCCTTGTTTCCGCCGCACGCCGCTGCGAACACCACCGCAACCAGCACCGCTGCAATGCGAACCGAACGAACCATTCGAGACGTCCCCGCTTGGAAGGAATTGAGCGGCGGCTCTTATGGGAGTCGTGCGGTTTCGGTCAAAGGAATGGGCGCGGAGTGACACCGCTCAGCGTCGCGGGAGTTTCGCGGACCCTGTGGAGAAGCGCGATGCCTCAGCGGGCTCGGAGCCAGCTGGAGAGCTCGGGCATCGCCCGATCCCGCAGCGCCACGTCCTGCTCCATCCGCTCCAGCGTCTGCGCGATGCCGGCCTTCAGCGCCTCCACGTGGTGGGTCGTGAGGAAGCCCTTCACGCTGTGGAAGTGCGAACGATCCGGGAGCAGGCCGAAGGATTCGATCACCCGGCGCAGGATCATCGGCGCATTGCCGGTCTTCTGGAGTACGTCGTTCCACCGCTCCTGAACGAGCTTCCACGCGGGCTCGCGCGCCGTTCGATTGGACAGCAGCGAGGCCACGTACGTGGAGAAGTCCTGCGCGGGAACGGTGTCGGTGAACGCGAGCTCGATCGCGCGCTTCGCGAGCTCAGGCGCCTCGAAGGACGCGAGCGCCATGAGATAACGCCGGCGGAACGACGGATCCTGCTCCGCCTTGTGCTTGCTCAAGAACGCGTCGAACCGCTTGCTGTCGCCATCCCGAGCAGCAAGTGAGACCGCGGTCCCGTGCAGGTTCGCCTCGAGCATGCCCTGGTTTCCGGTCCACGATTCGTCGAGGCGGCGAGCCGCTTCGGTCGCGGTGGTCTTGCGGCGCGCGAGCAGGCCGACCGCTCGAAGGAGCGCGGCGCGCTGCAGCTTGAGCTCGTCCGGGTCCTTGTCGCTCCCCCACCCCACGGCATCCAGCTGGCTGCCGAAGAGCTTCTCGATGAGCTTCTCGAACGCGCCGCGATCCTTCTCGTCGAGCAGCCGATGTTCGATTGCGGAGAAGCGCCCCACGAGCTCGTTGAGGACGGCATAGTCGCGCTCGCCCTGGAACTTCTCCGCGAGCGACAGGAAATCTCCGAGCGACCGCATCCCCGACCGCACCTGCGCCCAGTTGTCCGCGAGCAGCGACACGCGTTCGGACGGACCGAGCTCCTGAAGTGAATTGCCGAGCGCGGTCAGGCCCGCGGCGTCGTAGCTGACCCGGTAGAAGCCGCTCGAATCCGCGTTCGCCACCAGCCAGCGGATGTCGCCAGAGGCATTGAGCGTGAGCTCCTCGGAGGCGTTGCGCAGCAGGTGACGCTGCTCCTTCACGCCGGTCGAGTCCTTGAAGCGGATCACCATCGGCACCGGCCAGACGCCTTCGCCCTGGACGCCGGGCTCGGAGAAGAAGCGGCGCTGGGAGAGCTGCAATTTCGTTCCATCGCGCTTGACGCTGATGATCGGGAAGCCTTCGCGGCGGATCCACGCGTTGGCGAGCTCGACCACGGGTTGCCCGGACGCCTTGCTGAGCGCGTTCCAGAGATCGTCCGCGACCGCATTCTTCTGGCCGAACTCCTTCATGTAGCCGCGGATGCCCTCGCGGAACTTCTCCGCCGAGAGGAACCCTTCGATCATCCGGAGGACCGCGCCGCCCTTCTCGTAGGTGATGAGGTCGAACGATTCGGTCGCCTCGTCCGCGTTGTGGACTTCGGCGCGAATGGGGTGCGTGGATTTCAGCGCGTCCAACTGCATCGCCGCAGCAGTGCCGACGCCGAAGTCGAGCCAGAGGCGCCACTCGGGGCGCCAGCCGTCGACGATCTTGTAGGCCATCCAGGTGGCGAACGCC
>JBJMQN010000236.1:0-3638 GCA_045802665.1 Myxococcaceae bacterium
AGGGATGAACGGGACCGAGCACGTGAAGGCGGTCATCGATCACGTGGGCCCGGTCGTGGATGTGGTGCTGGTGAATGCGACGGCGCCGTCGGACGAGCTGCTCGAGCAGTACGGGAAGAAGGGCTCGGTGCCGGTGTCGTTCGACAGGCGGAAGCTGCTCGATCTCGGCGTGATCCCGGTGGAAGCGGATCTGCTGAAGCAGGGGAGGCACATCCGCCACGACAGCGGAAAGGTGGCTCGCTGCTTGCTGAAGTTGGCTCGGAACGGGCTGTAGCGGCTCGAACGAACTGACGGTCTGCGACTGGCTCACGGACGCAGGTCCATTGCCGAACTGTCGTCTTTACAGGGGATGTCGATGGAAGCGCTGAAAACTCTACCGGGCCTTCGCGTGTCCGAAGTGAACGACCGCGCGCAGTTCATGGCGCTCGAGGGCGAGTGGAACGCGTTGGTCGCTCGGGTGAACGACCAGGTCTTCTACCGCCACGAGTTCTTCCGGATCTGGATCGACAACTTCGCCCCGAAGGCGAAGCTGCGCGTGCTGGTGGGACGCAACGACCGGGGCGAGCTGTCCGCGGTGCTGCCGCTGATTGAACAGCGCAGCTCGCTGTACGGAATTCCGGTGACGGAGCTTTCGTCGGCGGGCAACGCACACTCCTGCAGGTTCGATCTGATCGCCGAGGCGGGCGAGACGGCGCGCAGCGCGGGCGAAGCGTTCATGGATCACCTCCGGGCGGACAAGAGCTGGGACGTGATCCGGATCATCGACGTGCCGGAGGCGGGCGGGGCGTTCTGGCTGGCGGACGCGGCGAAGCAGCGCGGCAATCCCATCGGCAGCTGGGAGTCCCTCAACTCGCCGTACTTCGCGCTCCCGTCGTCTTTCGACGCGTTCTCGGCGGGCCTGCAGAGCAAGTTCAAGGCGAACTGCCGGCGCCGGCGAAAGAAGCTGGAAGAGAAGGGCGCGGTCTCGTTCGAACGGTACGACGGCGGCGCGGAGCTGGATGCGAAGCTGGAGGAAGGCTTCGGGCTCGAGGCCTCAGGCTGGAAGGGCGAGCGCGGCACGGCCATCGCGCAGGACAAGGCGACGCGCGGGTTCTACACGGAGCTCGCTCGGGAGGCTTCTGCGCGCGGGTGGCTGTCGCTCTACTTCCACCGGTTGTCAGGCAAGGCTGTCTCGTTTCACTACGGGCTCAGCTACGGCGGGAAGTATCTGCTGCTCAAGCCCGGCTACGACGAGACGCTGAAGGAGTGCAGCCCAGGCCAGCTCCTGATGGAGGACGTGGTCCGGGACTGCATCGACCGCAAGCAGAGCGAGTTCGACTTCCTCGGCCCGGACATGCCGTGGAAGCGCGATTGGACGGACAAGGCGCGGCAGCACACCTGGCTGTTCATCTTCAGGGACAGCGCGTTCGGAAAGACGTTGTGCGCGGCGAAGTTCAAGTGGGCACCGGTGGCGAAGGAGGCGATGGCCAAATGGCGGAAGTAGCTCCTGCGAAGATGTTCGTTCCTTCGTTGCCGACGTTGTGGCCGGCGATGCTGCTCAAGAAGCGCGACCGAGCGCACCACCTGCCGTTCTCGGCGAGCAACGTGCGCTACTTCTATTTCGCCCGGAACGCGGTGTGGCTGACCGTGAAGATGCTGGGCCTGGACCGGGGCGAAGTCCTCGTGCCCGCGTATCACCACGGCGTCGAGGTCGAGGCGCTGCTGGATGCGGGTGCGTCCGTCCGCTTCTACCGCGTGGGCAGCCGGTGGGACGTGGATCTGGATGATGTGGAGAAGCAGATCACCGCGAAGACGCGCGCGCTGTACCTCATCCACTACGCGGGCTTTCCGGGACCTGTCGCGGAGATGCGGGCGTTGGCGGACAAGTATGGGCTGCCGCTCATCGAGGACTGCGCGCTGTCGCTGCTCTCGAGGGATGGCTCGCAGGCGCTCGGCAGCACGGGGGATGTGGGGATCTTCTGTCTGTACAAGACGCTGCCTGTGCCAAACGGCGGCGCGATGGTGATCAACGGCGCGCGCAACTACGCGATGCCGGAGCCGCTGGCGCCGCCGACGAGCTCGACGTTCAGCCACGTGGCGTCCTCGCTGCTGCAGAATCTGGAGTTGCGCGGAGGGTTCGTCGGGCGGACGGTGCGGACCTGGGTGCGGTCGCTCGGCAAGAGCACGGTGGAGGCCGCGTCGATTGAGCGCGTGCCGACGGGGACGCAGCACTTCAACCGGGCGCACGTGGATCTCGGGATGAGCCCGCTCACCAGGCGGATCGCGTTCGCGCAGGATCTGGACGCGATCGTCGAGAAGCGCAGGCGGAACTATTTCTTTCTGCTGGGGCGGCTGCGCGAGGTGTCCGCGCCGCTGTTCAACGAGCTGCCGCCGGGAGTCTGTCCGCTGTTCTACCCGCTGATCGTGGACGACAAGGCGGAGGTGATGGCGCGGCTGCACGCGCAGGGGATCGAGTCGATCGACTTCTGGCGCTACTTCCACCCGGCGTGTGACGCGTCGAAGTTCCCGGAGGTGCAGCAGACGCGGCGATCGGTGGTGGAGATCCCGTGTCATCAGGATCTCGCGCCGGAGACGATGCAGAAGGTGGCGGACGCCGTGCGCGAGGCGGTGGTGGCCTCGAACGGTAAGCGGGCGAAGGCGGGCTGAGGAGAGCGATGCAGAACGAGATCACCAGCGTTCCGAATGTTCCGGCGGTTGCCCAGGTCCCAGCGCGAGAGCGGCAGTGGCTCTCCGTGTCGTCGGTGCGCGACGGCGCTGCTTTCGCGGCGATGCGGACGGAATGGACCGAGCTGCTCGAGCAGAGCGATGCCGGCACGTTCAACCACTGGGAGTGGGTGTACCCGTGGTTCCGGAGGATCGGACCGGATCGCGAGCTGCGGATCCTGACCGCGCGGGATCGCGCCGGGAAGTTGATCGGCCTCATGCCGCTGTGCGTGGAGCAAAGGCGAGTGGCGGGCCGGAGGGTGCGGCGCCTGTCGTTCCTCGCGGAAGACCATGTCGGCAGCGACTATCTGGATGTCGTCGCGCGGCGCGGTCACGAAGAAGACGTCGCGCGAGCGTTCGCGGTCTACCTGCGCGACACGGTCACCGGCTGGGATGTGATCGATCTCGTCGACTTCGAGAACGGGTCCACCACCGTGAAGGTTTTCTCCGAGGTGTTCGGGGCTGACTTCCAGGTTCGGGTGTCGGACCGGTACCTCTGCCCGTGCGAGCACTTCAAGCCGGGGGAGAATTTCGATCAGTTCCTGCGCCGGACGGCGCGGCGGGACAACTACCTGCGCAGGAAGAAGTGGCTGGAGAAGCAGGAGGGCTATCGGATCGAGAAGACGACCGTCCCCGCGGATCTCGCTCGTCCGATGACCGAGTTCTTCCGGTTGCACTCCGCGCGCTGGATGGGAGATGGCGGCTCGCAGGGGATCAAGGGCCCGTCCGTCGAAGCATTTCACCGCGACGCCACGCACCTGTTCGCGGAGCAGGGGAAGCTCCGGCTCTACACGATGTGGGTCGGCGGGAAGGCCGTCGCGTCGGTGTACGGGATCATCGATCGCGGCGTCTTCAGCTACTTCCAGAGCGGGTACGATCCCGAGTGGCGCAACAAGAGCGTCGGCCTCGTGCTGGTAGGCGAGACCTTCCGCGAC
>JBJMQN010000237.1:0-3052 GCA_045802665.1 Myxococcaceae bacterium
GCGACGGGCACCGCGAACAGCGACTCGCACAGCCTCACCGACAACACGGTCGGCGTGCCGCGCAACGTGGTCTACACGGACACGCTCTCCGGACCGTCGTTCAACATGGACCGGTTCAACAGCAGCGTGAAGCACGGCTCGTCGTTCGGGACGAACGGCCCGGTGATCGAAGCGACCATCGACGAGGCGAACGCGGGCCCGCGCAGGTTCGGACTGGATCCGTTCAAGCCCGCCGCGGGCGCGAAGGTGAAAGTGAAGGTCACCGCCGCGCCGTGGGTCCCGGTGACGGAGATCCGCTTCATCGTGAACGGCAAGCTCAAGAAGACGATCAACGGCGCGGCGATTTCGCAGCCGGCGGATCCGTTCGGCACCGCGGGGCTGCTGCGATTCGATGGAGACGTGGCGCTCTCCGAGCTGCTCCCGTCCAGCGGCGACGCGTGGCTCGTGATCGAAGCGGGCACCCCGCTGCCCCTGTTCGCAGATCTCGGCGGCGGCCCCACCTCGAAGACTGAGCCTCACGGCGCGAAGGACGGCGTGCCCGACACGGCGGACAACAACGGCGACGGGGTCGTGGACGAGAAGGACATCGAGGAAGGATCGAAGATCGGTCCGCTGAAGACGCCGCTGCCGCCGGATGACGAGACGAATCCGCTGTACCACTTCGGAGTGGTTGTGACCGACGGCTACCCCTTCGCCTTCACCAACCCGTTCGTGCTGGACGTGGACGGCAACGGCAAATTCGACGCGCCCGGCGTGGAGGGCAACTGATGCTCCGCAAGATTCTGATCGTGGCGTTGATCGCGAGCGGTTGCGCATGGGGCGGCTCGGGCTCTGCGGAGGTCACCACCGTCGGTGAGCAGCCGGCGTGGCAGGAGCGCGACGGCTGCGAGGCGGGCAAGGCGCAGTCGCTCTTCACGGGACCTATCACCAACGGGTTCTACGAAGCGGACGTCGGGACGGGGCGCAGGGCGTGCCCGCGCACCGAGGTCGGCGTCGGCGGCCGAGCGCAGCTCATCGTCGACGTCCCGAACTTCTACGGCAACATCGTCGGCGCGGGCCTCCTGTACGGAAGCGTCGCGGTGGATCCGAAGACCGAAGTGTTCGGAACGCTGGAAGCGTACAAGTACGACTGGGTTCAGAACGCGAGCCTTCAGGGTTCGAGCGGAACGCTCGGCCAGCTCACCGTGGGCGCCACGCGCATCCTGTTCGAACGCGGCGGCCTGCTGCTCGCGCCGTCCGCGAGGTTGATGCTCCCCACCGCGCTCGCGATGCCCACCCGGGTGGTCGGCGCCGAAGTCGGCGTCGCCTACAACCAGCACCTCGCGCAGAAGTTCGAGCTGCACGGATACGGAGGGCTGGACGGCAGCGCCGGCTTCTCCGCCGCGCCGCTCTACGGCCGCTTCGGCGCACTCGTGAACTTCGGCGCGCAGTACAACCTCTGCTCCGGCTTCGGCATCGCGCTGGATGGCAACGCGCACTTCGCGCATCAGGCCGCGCTGGACTACCTCGCCCCCGCGCTGGCGCTCCGGTTCCGAGTAGGCCACGTCGGCGCGGAGCTCGGTGCAGCGCTGCCCGTCGCCGGCTCGGATCGACACGACGTGAGCGGCGGACTCCGGGTGGCGTACCGGTTCTGATCGCCAGCGCCGTAGCGCTCGAACTTCACGATGCCGTCGATCAGCGCGTACACCGTGTAGTCAGCGCTCACCGCCGGCAGATCGCGATCAGCTTGGCCCCATAGGTCTGCGCGATCTTCGGGCCGATGCCGCTGATCGTGAGCAGATCCTCCTCGGTGCCCGGCCGCTCAGCGGCGAGCGCGAACAGCACCTTGTCCGTCAGGATCCGGAACGCGGGGATTTTTCGCCGCCGCGCCTCCTGCAGCCGCCACTCGCGGAGCCTGTCCGCGACGGCTTCATCCAACGGCTTGCGTGAACCGCTGTCCTTCGAGTCCCGGCTCTTGTGCTTCCGCGCCTTCTTCGACTTCGCGCCGCTGCTCGTCTTCGCGGGCAGGACGATGGCTCCGAGGTCAGGAGCGCCGCGGCCGGCGGGCGTGAGGAACGCTCGCATGAAGGAGATGGTCTTCCCGTCCTTCTGGAACTGATCCGGCTGAAGCCGCACGAGCCCACCGCGCACGAGGCCGGTGAGGAGCGCGTCGAACGTCTTGCGATCCTCAGGTTCCTCGCCGACGCAGGTCTTGCACAGCTTCCCCGTGCCCTGCCCGTCCGAAGATTTCAGCTCCGCGAGCACGCTGAACAACGCGCTGACTTCGCCCGCGACCGGCTTTCGGAACGTCGCCGCTTCGCATTGCTCCGGCGCGCAGAGATCGCACTGCCCGCACGGCTTGCCGTGATCGTCGCGATCGCCGAAGTGCTCGGTGAGGAGCAGCATCCGGCAGCGCTTGCCTTCGGCGTAGCTCGCCATCTGCGAGAGGTGCTCCATCCGCCGCTCGCGCTGCGCGACGTAGGACGGCTCCCAGTTGCGGTTCGGGCCGCGAGACCACTCGTCGGCGCCGTTCACGGCTGCGCCTCCGTGAACCCACAGCTTGTCGAGCGCCTTCTCGAACTCCTCGGATTCCATCCGCGCGCGCTTTCGGAGCTCTTCACGCGGGAGCTTCTCGTCGGTGAGCGCTCGGACGATGTGCTCGAGCTCGCGCGGCTCCGGGTAGTCGCGGCCGTGGAAGAACTCGTGCATCCGGCGGTCTGCGTAGGAGTGGAGCAGCACGGCTCGGGACGGCTTCCCGTCGCGGCCAGCGCGGCCGATCTCCTGGTAGTAGCCCTCCACGCTTCCGGGCAGCGCGAGGTGCACGACGGTGCGGACGTTCGGTTTGTCCACGCCCATCCCGAACGCGATCGTCGCGACGATGACATCGAGGTCGCCGCGCAGGAACTTGGCCTGAATGTCGTCGCGTACCTTCGCGGAGAGACCGGCGTGGTACGCGGCCGCCGGGAACTCGTCCGCGAGCAGGTCCGCGACCTCCTCCGCCGTTTTCCGCGAAGGCGCGTAGACGATCGCCGGCCGCCGAGCGGGATTCGAGAGCAGGTCTTTCGTCTTCTCC
>JBJMQN010000238.1:0-4448 GCA_045802665.1 Myxococcaceae bacterium
ACCGGTGGGGCCGCGGTTGTCACCCCACGCGACGAAGTAGTTCGTTCCATCGAACGCGATCCCGGGATTCTCCTGGAACGCGTTCGCAGCGCTGACGGCCGCGGGCGTGCTGTCGAGCAGCGCGCCTGCGGGGCTCACCCGCGCAGCCAGGATGTCGTATCCACCACTGCGGTCCTCCTGCCACGTCACCATGAAGTTCGTTCCGTCGTATGCCGTCGCCGGAAAGCCGGTGCCGTTCGTCGAGGTCGCGACGGCTATCCCGGTCGCATCGAGCACCGCGCCCTGTCCGCTGACCCGCGCCGCGTAGATCTTCTGAGTGCCGCTGGTTCGCGGATCAGCCCACGCGAGCAGGCATTGGCCACCGCCACATGCCTCGGTCAACGCCTGCTGCCCACCCGTCTGCGTGCACACGGCGAAGCCGTTGGGATCCAGCACCGTCCCCGCGGGCGTCACACGCGCGGCGAAGATATCGAAGGACGTCGTGTTGTAGTTGCGCGTGTCCACCCAGCCGACGAGGAAGTTGGTCCCGTCGAACGCGGCGACAGGACCGGTGGCGCTCGAGGTGGTGAGGGTGGTGATCGCGATGGGCGTGGTGTCGAGGATCACGCCCGCCTTGCTGATGCGCACCGCGACCAGCGTCTGGCCCTGCAGCGAATAGACGACGAGGAAGTTCGTCCCGTCGAAGGCCACCGCGCCTCCCGAGTCCGAGGAGCTCGTGCTCACCGCGATGGGAGTCGTGCCGAGCACCACTCCCGCGGGGCTCACCCGCGCGGCGTAGATGTCGGATTCGGCGCTCGCAGGCGGGTTCTCGTTCCACACCACGAGATAGTTGGTCCCGTCGAAGCCGACGTGAGTCGGGTGCTGATTCTTCCGGGCCGTCGCGATCGGAATTCCTTCGGGATCGAGGACGACGCCCGAAGGCGTGACCCGCGTCGCGAACACGTCCGACTCGTAGGTGAACGCGCCCGTGCCGTCCGGAATGATGCCGTGGCGCCCGTCGGACCAGACCACGAGGTAGTTCGTCCCATCGAAGGCGACGAGCGGCGCCCCCTGACCCTGCGACGTAGTCGAGACGACGGCGGGATCGGTCGAGAACTCGGGGGAAAATCCTCCCGCGGCGGTCAAGCCGACGAGAGCGAGGACGGGCGCGCTGATCATGCGCCCGACGATACACCGACGTTCGGTTCAGCTCGGCTCTTAGTCCAGGTTCTCGATCTTCTCGTCCTTGTCCGCGTCGTTGAGGACCGGGTTCGGCAGCGTATCCAGCGTGTGCTTCAGCAGATGGAACGTGGGCGCCACGTACGGCTCCACGTCCGCGCCGAGATCATCCGTGTACTCCTTCGTCGTGCTCTCGAGCAGCTTCTCCTTCGACTCCCAGCTGCCGGCGGCTTCCGCTGACCAGTCCTCTTCGCCATCCGGGCAGCGCACGAGCTTCGCGTTCACGGCCGCCTCGACGCCGTCGCCTTTTCGAGTCACGTTGGGAACGAGGTGCAGCACGCCTTCGATGCCCTCTTTGCAGAGTGACTTCGCGCCACCTTCCAGCGTCGCCACCGCGACCTCTTCCTTCGCGATGAACTCGCGCTTCTGGTTCGTGTAGCGGCGAGCGATCCGGCTCCACAGCTGCCCCACGTGCTCGTTGTTGTCGGGCAGTGGAGAAGTCACGACGACGAGCCGCTTCACCTTGTTCGCGTCGACCGAAGCCCAGTCGGAACGGATCGTCGAATGCTTCACGACGGAGCACCCGGTGGAGAGCGCGAGGAGAACGATGATCAATGCGCGAGCGTTCATGGCGCGGTTCATAGTCCGAGAGAGAGGTCGGACGAAGCACGGCGTGGAGGACTGTCCATCACACGGTCACTGACGCTGAACCCTGCACGTCCAGCGTCGGCCCCTCTGCCTCCGGGCCGCGTAAGTGCTTGAACCGCCGACGATGGGATGCGGTCCAACGTGACTGTGCGAAGCCTTCCTCGCGGCACCGCTCGCCGGAGGGTCGGAGGTGGGCAGCCCGATCTGGACGAAGAGTAGCGGCGCTCATTGCCGTCTGCGGATCGAGAAGATCCCGTCAATTCACTCCCAGATTGGGAGTACGGCGCTCGTGACAGGTGGCGCACGGACGGCCGGCGTCGCGAGTTGGACGCGCGCAATTACGTGCCACAGTGAAGCGCGATGAAGCCCTTCCACCGAGCAACTGCGTTGTTGTTGGCGGTGGGGATGATCGCCGCTGTGGGCTGCCGGAGCGATCACCCTTCGTCGGACGCGGGCTCGCCGGATGAGGACGCGGGGAGCACCGGCGGCGGTTCTGGCGGCGGCGTTGGAGGCGGGGCTGGCGGAGGCGGAGGTTCCACCGTCGATTCCGGGTTCGTTCGTGAGCTCGCCTCCGACTCGGAACATTCCTTCACCGCGCTCACCCATGACGACACGCGCGCGTTCGTCGGCAGGACGGGCGCGGATGGCGGCGGGGAGATCGCGGTGATCGATCTCTCCGGCGGGGCGCTGACGCCGTTTCATGATCCGCAGGCGAGCGCGGTCATCGGAATGCTCTACGTCGGTGGCGATCTCTTCTACGTGACGTCGTTTCCGAACGAGCTCAGACGGCTGCCGCTGGATGGCGGCGCGGAGGTGGTGCTCAACACGTACAACCGCGCGTACCCGCACATGGTCTCGTCGGGCGACAGCGTGTTTCTGCTCGGCGTGGGCAGCAACACGGTGAACGTGGACCGGGTGTTCAGAACAGCGGACGCCGGCTCCGGTTTCGCCGCGACGAGCACTCAGACGAATGGCCTCACCACCATCGCCGGCTTCGGCGTGAGCGCGACGCAGGAGGTGTACGGCCTCGTCGGCGATTCGAACGTGTACGTCGCGCCGACGACGGGCAACTTCGTGCCGGTGACGGCGATAGCGTCCGATGCGGGAGCGCTCACCGGTCTCGCGCTGAGCGGCACCTCGGCGTTCGTCGCGAGGACGTTCGGACCGCCGCCGCAGGTGGGACGGATTCAGAGAGTTCCGATCGATGGAGCGGACGCGTCGACGATCGCCGAGCTCACGCTCGGGACGCGGTACGTGCTGACCGACGGGCAGCATCTGTTCTGGGCGGAGTACGACGGGACCGAACGCATCTACCGCGCGGACCTGGACGGCGCGAACAAGACGCCCATCGGCACGCTGACCACGACGACCGATCTCTACGATCAGACTCCGACGGAGCTCCTGCTCATCACGCGAGAGAGCTCCGGCGCGAAGCTGTTCGCAGTGGAGAAGTGAGGAGCGGTCACCCGCCCAGGACCGTAGGCCGAGCAGCAGCTCCCGCGCGCTCCAATCGCCGTTCTGGACCCGCCGCTGAATCCGGCGAGCGCTGAAACCGTGGGCCGCGGCCTGCTGCCGGCTGATGAGTCCACCTGCTCTCGCAAAAGCGCCTCGAACGCTTTCCGCCCGGCCTCAAGTTGCTCTCCGTCACGTCGGCCCCCACCCAGTTCAGCCATCCGGAATCGGCCCGACTCCATTGCGTATTCCCGTGCACCGGTTTCACGCCGAAACGCGCCCTTTTTCGAAAATTCGGTGCACGGAAATACGCAATGAAACTTCAGCCTCCGACCCGAAAGCCCGGCGTCTATACGCCGCGGTCTTCTCATCCGGCGGCCGCGGAGCCTGAACTTCCGGCAACTCCCCGCGCGCTGCGTCCGTCTCTACGCCGCGGTCTTCTCATCCGGCGGCCGCGGCGCCTGAACTTCCGGCAGCTCTCCGCGCGCTTTTCTCCGGTCGTGCAGAATCTGCAGCACCGCCGCGAGCACGGTGAACGAAACGATCAGCGTCATGATGAGACCGATCGTCGCGAGCCCGCCCACTGTTCGCAATCCGTTGTGATCCGCGAACAGCATCGCCCCGAAGCCCGCGACCACCGTGAGCGTGGACGCCATCACCGCCGCGCCGACGGAGCGCAGCGCCACCATCGGGCTCGTGCCCTCCAGGAAGCGATGCAGCAGGTACAAGCCGTGGCTCACGCCGAAGCCCAGCAGGATCGGCAGCACGATGATGTTCATGAAGTTCAGCCGCTGGCCGATCAGGTTGTACACGCCGAGCGTCATGAAGAGCCCGACGACGAGCGGGATCACCGACGCCAGCGCCAATGCCGGCTTTCTGAAATCCAACCAGTGCATCCCGAGGATCCAGATGGCCGTCAGCACCACCATCCAGAAGCCGTCGTTGAGCACGATCTTCGCCAGCGTCGCGTAGAGAATCGGCAGACCCGCTGACCGGTAGAGCTTCCCGTCCGCGGTGCGGATCTCGCGCGTCTGATCCGCGAACTTGAGCATCTCCTTGCCGTCCCAGAGATCGATGCCTGGATAGATGAACGTGAGGTACCCGTGCGCATCCAGGCCGTCGGCGGTCTTCTCCGGCGTCGTCGGCAGCTCGCGGAAGCTCTCCACGTACTGCTTCGGCACGCCCTCGAC
>JBJMQN010000239.1:0-4014 GCA_045802665.1 Myxococcaceae bacterium
CGAGCGGACCTCCTCAACGCCGTCGCCCCACCCGTCCTCCCCGTGCTGCAGGAGAGCGAGAACGTGCAGGTGCGCAGCGAAGAGGGGCTCGGGTTCGCGTACCTGCTCCCGAACGTGCGAAGCGGCCCGCTGTCGGATGTTCGAGTGCGGCAGGCGATCTGCCACGGCATCGACACGAAGATCGTCGTGGACGCGAAGTTCCACGGGCTCGCGACCCCGGCCACCGGATTTCTGCCGTCGTCGCATTGGGCGTATCTGCCGACGGAGGGCTGCTCGTTCGATCCGGCTCGAGCGATGAAGCTGCTCGATGAGGCCGGCTATCCGGATCCAGATGGGCCAGGCGGCCCGCTGCCGCGGCTGACAATTTCGTACAAGACGTCGACCGACCGGTTTCGCAAGTCCATCGCGCTCGTCTTCCGAGAGCAGCTGAAGGCGATCGGCATCGACGTGGACGTCCGGTCGCTGGAGTTCGGCACGCTCTTCTCCGACATCAAGAAGGGGAACTTCGAGCTCACGTCTCTCAAGTGGTCCACCGTGTTCGAGCCGGACCTGATGCGGCAGGTGTTCGCGGTGTCAGCGATTCCCACCGCTGCGAACAACTGGAACGGCTTCAACCGCGGCGGGTTTCAGAATCCGGCGCTGGACGAGACGCTGGACCGGGCGATGAAGGCGAACCCCGAGGACCGCGCGGCGCTGTACGGGACCGCGCAACAGGTCATCTCGAAGGAGCTGCCGTACATCTCGCTCTGGCACGAGAAGAGCCTCGCGGTGACGTCCACGCGGCTGCAGGGTTTCGTGCCGGATCCGAACGGGGACTTGAGGCCGCTGGAGGACTGCACCGAGGTCGTTCGATGAGGCGGCTCATCACCGGGCCCATCGCGATCGTCGGCGCGCTGGTGCTGGTGTCGCTGTTTCTGAACCTCGTGCCGGGAGATCCGGTGGACATCATGCTCGGCGAGCAGGCGAGCGTGGTGGATCGCGAGGCGATGCGGCACGCGGTGGGGCTGGATCAGCCCTGGTACGGCCAGCTCTGGACCTTCACGCGCGAGCTCTCGACGGGCGAGCTGAAGACGTCACTGCCGCCGTTTCAGCGGAAGGTGTTGCCGCAGATCGGCGCCGCGCTGCCGAACACGCTGCTCCTCACGGTGTCGGCGATGCTGGTGGCGCTGCTGATTTCATTGCCGCTCGGGATCGCAGCGGCGAATCGGCGAGGGACCGCGCTGGACAATGCGGCCATGGGCGCTGCCGTCGCGGGTGTCGCGATTCCGAGGTTCTGGCTCGGGCCGATGCTGATCATCGTCTTCGCGATCAAGCTGAACTGGCTGCCGGTGTCGGGGAATGAGTCGCTCGTGCATCTGGTGCTGCCGGCGGTGACGCTGGGCACGGCGCTGGCGGCGTTTCTGTCGCGGATGACGCGCGCGGCGATGCTGGAGACGATGCGCGAGGAGTACGTGCAGGTGGCCCGGGCGAAGGGGCTGCCCCGGCGCACCGTCCTCTGGAAGCACGCGTTCCGAAATGCGCTGCTGCCGATCATCACGGTGCTGGGGCTGGAGTTCGGCGCGCTGCTGGGTGGCGCGATCGTGACCGAGAAAGTCTTCGCGTGGCCCGGGATGGGGAGCCTGCTCCTCTCGGGGATCGAGCGGCGCGATTACAACCTCGTGCGCGCGACGGTGCTGGTGTTCACGCTCTCGTACGTGCTGGTGAATCTGCTGACGGATCTCGTGTACGGCGTGGTGGATCCGCGCGTCCGGAGGAGAGCGTGAACGCGCGCGGACGACGAGCACGAGGACGTCCCTCACTCCCAGACTGGGAGTGGTCTGTCGCCCCAGCACTCCGCCCTGCCGCGCTCGCGGCGGAGGGGCCCACGAGCGTGCTGAGATCCGCTCCGCTACAAGCTGAAGGTGCGACGCGCGCTCGCCTGCGTTCGACGACTCGGCGGCTTGCGGGGCTGCTGAGATCCGCTCCGCTACGTACCCAAGCTGCGACCTGCACACGCCGGGATGCGACCGCTCGGAGCGGTGCGGAGATGATGCGATCCGCTCCGCGACATGCCGAAGTTGCGACGCGCGCTCGCGTGCGTTCGACCACCCGGGCCGGTGCGCGGGTGGCGAGATCTCGCGTCGCTTTTCGCGGGTACAGAGGGCCAAAAACCGACGCGAGATCTCGCCACCCCTGGGGGTCGGCGGTTCCGGCGCGCGGCACGACGCGCGGCATCCACAATTCGGGGCGAGAGACGCCGCCGAGCTCCGCTCTGGCTCGGTGCGTGGGCCGCCCGAACGGATGCGAGGCGGCTCCATGACCTCCGCCGAGCTCACCGCCGCCGCGCCCGCCACGCCGGATCCGCGCCGGTTCCGACTCCGTTCTTTCGGCGGAAGGTTCGGACTCGCGGTGGCGCTCGCGATGGTGCTCACGGCGATCTTCGCGCCATGGCTCGCGCCCTACTCGCCCACCGCGATCGATCTCTCTTCGGAGCTGCAGAAGCCGTCCCACGCGCACCTCTTCGGCGCCGGCGAGAACGGGATCGACGTGCTCACCCACGTCATCTACGGCGCTCGTGTGTCGCTGATCGTGTCGTTCTTCACGGTCGCGCTGTCGGCGGTGATCGGCGTGACGCTGGGGCTCATCTCGGGATTCTTCGGCGGGCTGGTCGATGAAGTGCTGATGCGGATCGTGGACATCCTGCTGGCGTTCCCGGGAATTCTGCTCGCGATCTTCATCACCGCGGTGCTGGGGCCGTCGCTCGCGAATGTGGTGTTCGCGCTCGCGGCGACGGGGTGGACGGGCTACGCGCGGCTCGTTCGCGCTCAGGTGCTGTCGCTGCGAGAGCGCGAGTACGTGCAGGCGGCGCGGGCGCTCGGTGCGGGCAACACGCGGATCCTGTTCAGGCACCTGCTTCCGAATTCGCTGGGGCCGATTCTGGTGCAGGCCACGTTCGCGCTGCCGGGCGCGATTCTGGCGGAGGCGTCGCTGTCGTTCCTCGGGCTCGGCGCGCCGCCGGGAACGCCGTCGTGGGGGGCGCTCGTGGATCAAGGCACGCAGTACCTGCTCGTCGCGCCGCACGTCGCGCTCTTCCCCGGAATCGCGCTGGCGATCGTCGTGCTGGGCTTCAACTTCCTCGGGGATGCCGTTCGCGACGAGCTGGATCCGCGAAAGGTCGGCCGATGAAGGCGGTGATTCAGCGCGTGCTGTCAGCGTCCGTCACGGTCGACGGGCAGCGCGTGTCTGAGATGGAGAAGGGGCTGCTGGTGCTGCTCGGCGTGGGCAAGGGCGACACCGAGCAGGAGCTCTCGTGGATGGTGGAGAAGATCGCCGGGCTCCGAATCTTCGAGGACGCGGCCGGGAAGATGAACCTGTCGCTGATGGACACGCACAAGGCGATGATCGTGGTGAGCCAGTTCACGCTCTACGGCGACGCGTCGAAGGGAAAACGGCCGTCCTTCATCGACGCGGAGGAGCCCACTCGCGCGAAGGCGCTGTACGAACAGTTCGTGGAACGGGCTCGCGGGCTGGGCATCACCGTCGGGACCGGCATCTTCGCGGCGGACATGAAGGTCGCGCTCGTGAACGACGGGCCGGTCACGATCCTGCTGGATACGAAGGCGCGGTGAGGACCGGAGGCGGCCGCGGGAGAGCTCCGCGGCAGAGCCCACTCACTCTTTCGGCGGCGAGACGTCGATCTCCTTCACCTGCGCGCCGCCGTGCACGCGGTAGTACACGCGAACCTCCTGTCCCGGCTTCAGGTCCTGCACCGTGGAGGCGGCCTGATCCGCGCCCTGCACTCGAGCATCCGCGGTCAGCAGCGAGAGCTGTCCCGCGGGAACATCGAGCGTCACCACGTCTCCTGTCGGGGAGATTTGCACCAACCTCCCCTCCGCGAACTTGAGATCGCGCGAGTCGGGCACTTTCTGGGCAGGAGGGAACGCGGGCGTTGCAGCGAGAACCAGAGCGGCGAGTTGAGCGATCATGACGCCCTAAACGTAGCCACCGGGCGAATTGGCTCGGCCGGCTAGGTCA
>JBJMQN010000240.1:0-11217 GCA_045802665.1 Myxococcaceae bacterium
AGGACGGCGTCACCTTCGAGCTCCACCCGATCGGCGTCGGAAAAGCGCAAGAGCAGTGGCCGCTCTCCGATGACAGGGGGCAGCCGCTGGTCCTGAAAGGCGTGTTCAACCCCGAAGTCCCGGGCGCAGCGCAGGATCTCGGGGATATGGCGGGGCAGCACGGACTGGAATGACGCCGCAATCCGCCCACCAGGCGGCCAAACGAGTTACGTTCGGGCTTTGACACTCTTTTCGTACGGCAAGTAGCATCCGCGGCCGCGCTTTAACCCCCGCGTCAATCTTCACCTTCACCCAGAGGTCCACTGCAAATGCTCAAGGGCAAGACGCCGCTCATCGTCGCGTTGGTGCTCGGCTTACTCGCCGGCGTGGTCGCGTACTCCGCGATCAAGAAGAAGGAAGCGGACGTGCGCCGCGGATGGAATCTGGTGCCGGTGGTCGTGGCAGCGGATGACATCCCGGAAGGTACGGTCGTGACCTTCGACATGGTCAGCCAGCGCTCCGTCCCGGAGCAGTTCGTGACCTCGTCGGTCGTGAAGCCGGACTCGGCCTCCTACGTGGTGAACCAGAAGGTCCTGGTCCCGCTGCAGAAGGGTGACCCGCTTCTCTGGTCGCAGTTCGAGACCACGAAGGCCGCCGAACGCCTCTCCAGCAAGGTCCAGAAGAAGGGCCGCGCAATCACCATCGAGTCTCAGGGCACCACGGCCGTTGGCGGCTGGGTTCGTCCGAACGACCACGTGGACGTGATCGGCACGTTCCGAGATCCGGACACCAACGAGTCCGTGGCCGTCACGCTGCTGCAGAACGTGATCGTGCTCGCGACGGGCAAGATCACCGGCACCACCAACGTGAACCTGATCCCCGAGCAGCAGCGCGACTACAACAACGTCTCGCTGCTGGTCATCCCGGAAGAGGCGGAGATCATGGTCCTCGCCGCGGAGCTCGGCTCGCTGACGTTGTCTCTGCGCAACGAAGACGACGTGGACGTGCTCGAAGAGCGCGGCCGCGCGACGATCAAGACGCTGCTCTCCGGTGAGCGCACCCGCGTTCTTCAGGAGCGCCGCAACCAGGTCATCCAGGTCATTCGAGGCAATGGTGCCGAGAAGGCCGCCGTCGGCGGAGCGGCTAACCCGTAGCAGTTCGGGTATGCACCCATGCTCGCAGGAATCACACTCCTCCTAGTCACCGGCTCGGTCTTCTTCTTCAGCCTGGTGATCTTCGGCGTCCTGTCGAAGGCGTACGAACAGTACCAGGAGCGCTACGTCGTCAAGTCGATGAACGACTTGAGCGACATGTTCCTGTTCATCGATCCGCGCCAGATGCTGGTGCTGAACGTGTCCAGCATGTGCCTCCTCGGCATCCTGGGCTACGTCATCTTCAACCCGCTGATGTGCGTGGCTTCACTCGTCCTCGGGTTCTTCATCCCGATGATGCTGGTGAAGTACTACCGCAAGCGCCGGATCAAGAAGTTCAACGTGCAGCTCGTCGACGCGCTGCAGGCAATGGCCAACGCGTTCAAGGCGGGTCTCACGTTCCCGCAGGCCATCGAGCACGTCGCTCGTGAAGCGTTTCCCCCGCTGGCGCAGGAGTTCGGCCTCTTCGTCAAAGAGGTGAAGCTCGGCGTTCCGCTGGAAGAGGCGCTCATCAACATGAGCAAGCGCGTGGGGTCAGACGACCTCGAGCTGGTGGTCATCTCCACCAACATCGCGCGGCAGTTGGGCGGCAACATGGCGGAGATGTTCGAGACCATCTCGGCCACCATCCGCGAGCGCTTCCGCCTCGAAGGCAAGATCGACGCACTCACCTCCCAGGGCAAGCTGCAGGGCTGGATCGTCGCGGCGATGCCCGGCGTGCTCGGCCTGGTGCTCAACTACATGCGGCCTGACCTGATGCAGCCGATGATGGATCACATCTTCGGGTACATCCTCGTCTTCGTGATCGCGATCATGGAAGCGCTGGGCATCTTCATCATCCGGCGCATCGTCAACATCGACGTTTAAGGACGACCCAGAACCATGGAACCGTCACAGGGATTTTGGGAAGGCCTGAGCCCGTTCGCGCTGGCGTGCGTCGTCGGCGCGGTCATGACTCTGCCGTTCATCGGCCTGTTCCTCTACAACGAGTATCTCGGGAAGTTCTTCTCCGAGGTGAGGGACGAGTCCACCGGCGGCATGGCGGGCTTCGGCACCGTCTTCGTCCGGCGCCTGGGCGCGATGAACCGCCGCTTCATGTGGCCGGGCTACGAGGCGCGCACCCGCCGCAAGCTCATCAAGGGCGGCGAGCCGCAGGGCTACAAGCCGGAAGACATCATGGCGCTGCAGGAGATCGGACTCCTCTCCGGTCTCATCGCGGGGCTCATTCTGGCGAACGGCACCGGGCTGAACCCGGCGTGGGGCGCCGTCCTCGGCGTCTTCGGCCTGTTCTACCCGCTCATCTGGGTGAACGATCAGGTGAAGAAGCGGCACCACCTCATCACCCGCGCGCTCCCGTACAACATCGATCTGCTCACCCTCTCCGTCGAAGCGGGCCTGGATTTCACGGCGGCGCTGGCGAAGGTGGTGGAGAAGGGCAAGCAGGGGCCGCTCCGCGAGGAGCTGTCGCTGGTGCTCAAGCAGCTCAAGATGGGCAAGACGCGCGAAGAGTGCCTCAAGTCCATGATCGCCCGAGTCGATCTCCCGTCGCTCAACACGTTCATCATGGCGCTGATTCAGGCGGACAAGATGGGCACGAGCCTCGGCAAGGTGCTGCGCATCCAGTCCACTCAGATGCGCATCGATCGCACGCAGCGCGCGGAGAAGCTCGCGGGCGAAGCGCCGGTGAAGATGCTGTTCCCGCTGGTGGCGTGCATCTTCCCGACGGTGTTCATGGTTCTCTTCGGGCCGATCGTGTTCGCACTCATGTTCGGCGATGTCGGGGGGTGAGCCTCTGGGCTTTCACCTGACAGTCGCGAAGGGTCAGCAGGAAGGAAAGTCGTTCGACTTCGAGCAGGCCGAGACCAACATCGGCCGCACCGCGGACAACGACGTCATCCTGTACGACCCCGGTGTGTCGCGCAGACACGCCCGCATCTTCTCGAAGGACGGCAAGTACTTCGCCGAGGACATGGGCTCGTCCAACGGGACCAAGGTCAACGGCGAGACCATCAGCGGCGCGAAGGAGCTGAAGAGCGGCGACACGGTGGCGGTGGGGCCGGTGGTGTTCGCGTTCGAGCTGCCGCAGCCCGCGGCGAACGCGACGATGTTCGACAGCGGCTCGCAGCCTGCGGTCTCTGACCAGTCCACGCGGCTGCTGCAAGGGTTGCCGGATCCCGCGGCGGCTCCGGCTGAAGAAGATCCGAACGCGACGCGCATCAAGGATCTCTCGGAGATCGCGCCGTCGCTGTCATCCACCGGCGCGCGCAAGTCGATGCAGGCGCCGTCCATCAACCAGAGCGGCCCGCGCAAGTCGATCTCGTCATCCGCGGTGTCGGCCACCGGCGCTCGCAAGTCGATCCCCAACACGCCGGCGGTGGCGAAGAGCGACTCCGGTGCGCGCAAGTCGCTGCCGAACGTGCCGCTGAACCAGTCCGGCGGACGGAAGGCGATCCCCAACTCCGCGGCGGCGAACCCGGACGAGACGATGCCTCCGGCGGGACGCAGCGCGGAGCTCATCGTCCGGAAGGAAGAGGAGCTCGAGGACGAGGACACCAACTCGTCGAAGGGGCCGGGCGCGGTGGCGACGGCGGGCGCGCACGGGCGGGGCAGCGCGGTGGAGCGGCTCCGGCGGCGGCGCCAGTACGGCGACACGCTGGGCGGCCAGCTGGCGTTCCTCTGGAGCGAGCTGTCCGGCGGGAAGAAGGCGACGATCGTCTCGAGCCTGATGGTGCTCGTGATCGGCACCGGCGTTGGTTTCTATTTTCTGTTCCGCACCGAGGACAACTCGAAGGTCCTCCCGCCGGAGCCGACGACGATCACGCGCACGGCCATCCCGTTCAGCTTCGGCTACGGCGACGACGTGGACTACGAGCGCGTGGACCAGAAGATCTTCAGCTTCGAGTTCGCGGCGGCCGGCAAGGCGGTGGCGGTCCTTCGCTACCAGGCCTCGAACATCAGCCAGAACGAGGTCTCGATCACGCTGAACGGCGTCGAGCAGGGGAAGGTTCCGCCGGATCAGCTGGACCGCGATCGCGAAGAGGAGCAGCTGCTCGCGCCCAAGGATCTGAAGAAGGGCGAGACCAACCAGCTCATCTTCGACAACACGAAGAACCCGCCGGGCAAGGACACCTGGAAGGTCTCCAACATGTCCGTCGAGATCATTCCGATCCCCGAGGGCACCGACGAGGAGCTCCGCCAGATCGCCTCCGACTACGCGCGCAAGGGCAAGGAGTTCTACGACTCCCGCGACGTGGGCGCGGACAACCTCTTCCGGGCGTGGAAGAACTACCGCGCGAGCTGGTTGACGCTCGAGGCGATGAACGACCGGCCGGAGATGTACCTCTATGTGCGCGAGAACCTGGCGAACTGTTCCCGCGAGCTGGATGCGATCTGCCGGCGGATGATCCTGGACGTGCAGCGGAACCTACAGCTGAAGAACAGCAAGAAGGCTTCGCAGACGCTGGATGAGATTCAGAGCTACTTCCCTACGAACGAGCATCGCTGCCACAATCAGGCGCTGGCGATGAAGGCGAAGCTCGATCTGTAAGGTCCTTCCGCACACTGGTGAATTCCCATGCCGAACCCTCCTCCCCGGCGACGCCCAACCAGCGCCGGTGCACCATCCGTCAATCGGCCGCGACCCGCGCCGGCGCCTGAGCCGGAGCCCGCTCCCGCATCCGGCGCAGTGCTCTCGTGCACCGCGGGCCCGAAGGCGGGCTCCGAGTTTCCGTTGGACGGCGACGAGATGGTCGTTGGCCGAGCGACGGAGGCGACGATCTCCGTCCCCGACACGTCCGTCTCCCGCAAGCACTGCGTGTTCAAGCGCGAGGGCAACGGCTGGGTCGTCGCGGATCTCGGCAGCGGCAACGGCACGCTGGTGAACGGCGAGCCGGTCACCGAAGACCGTCCGCTCATGTCCGGCGACACCATCACGGTGGGCGACACGGAGTTCACGTTCCGCGACGAGTCCAACGCGACGATGGCGCGCCCCGCGCCGTCTTCGCGCCCCGGGCAGGATTCGACCAATCCGATGGCGAGCCCGCCGCCGCCTCCCGCGCGCCGTTCCTCCGCGGGAAGGCCCGACGTGCGCGCGCGCCTCGGTCGAGCGGGTGCGCCCGCGCCTGATCCGGCCGCGAAGGCGAAGCAGAAGAAGATCATGATCGGCGTCGCGGTGGGCGTGGTGCTGATCATCGGCGCCGCCATTGCGATCAAGGTGAAGAACGACAAGACCGCGGCGCTCGAGGCGCAGAAGCGGAATCAGGCGCAGCAGGCCTTGAACGCGGTGCAGACCACGTTCCAGGACGGCAAGAACCTCGCGGCGCAGGGCAAATGGCAGGACGCGAAGACGAAGTTCGAGTCCATCCAGGAAGACGCGCAGAACTGGCCGCAGATCGCGCAGTCGCTGCAGACCTACCTGGACCGCGCGAACAAGGAGATCCCGAACCAAGCCGCGCTGGGTGAGGCGGAGAAGGCGCTCGGGGAAAATCGGCTCGGGGATGCGGCGTCGAACCTGTCGAAGGTCACCGAAGACACGCAGATGTTCGAGCTGCGCTCCAAGCTGAAGACCCAGCTCAAGGAGAAGATCAGCATGCGCCAGCAGGAGGCGCAGCAGGCGATGCTGACCAACCAGAAGCCGGATCTCGAGAAGGCGCGCGACATCACCGACGACATCTTGAAAGCGGATCCGGAGAACCGGAACGCGAAGGCCACGAACGATCAGGCGAAGGAAGCGATCGACAAGATCGACCACCCGGTCGTGGGCCCCGGCCCGGAGAAGGCGAAGCCGTGGGAGTCCGCGGTGGCGCGCTACAAGGCGGGCGATGCGACCGGCGCGCTGGCGATGCTGGACGAGTGCGCGTCCAAGAAGTCGAACGGCAAGGACGCTGCGAAGTGCAAGTCCATGGCGGGCGACGTGCGAGAGGTGATTGGGCTCGCGAAGAAGCTGGAGTCGCTGGACGCGAACGGGCTCTCGAAGCTCATCAAGCTCGACAAGCAAATCGCCGGCGGAAACATCTCTCCGCTGGGCCGTCCGGCCACGACGCAGGCGGCGAGCAAGTTCTGCAAGCAGGCCTCGAACTTCAAGCAGTCCGGCAACTGGATCATGGCCGCGAAGTGGGCGGGTGAGGCACTGAACGCCGATCCCGAGAGCCAGTGCGCGAAGGCGCTGGTGGCGGATCTGCGCACGCGCTGCCGCGACACGTACATGCGGGCGTACTCGATCAAGGACAGCCAGCCGGACGACGCGGCGCCCATCTTCCGCGAGGCGGTGGCGGTCTGCGCCGGCGATGAAGAGACGAAGTCCAAGTCGCAGCACTGGCTGGACATCATCGAGAAGGGGCACTGACCGCCGTGAAGCGCGTTCGGCCGCCTGCGCCCCTGCAGACGGACCTCTTCGGAAGTCCCGGGCCAGAGAAAGAAGAGACTGCGGCGCCGCCTCCCGCGAGCTCCGCGGATGAGTCGGCGATCGCTCGAGCGTCGTTTCCGGTTCGCGCGGACGCCGCGACGTTGCCGGTAGCCGGTGCAGAAGCACCGATGACCCGCGCCCCGCTGCCTCCTGGGTTGGCGCTTCCGCTACAGCCCGCGCCTGTTGCGAACGTGGTGGTCGGGACGCTTCCTCCGAAACCTGTCCAGCCGAAGGTGCTCACGGTTGGAGATCTCACCCGGCAGATCAAAGGCACGCTCGAGCGGAACTTCACGCGCGTGCTGGTGCGGGGCGAGGTGTCGGGGTTCCGGGGCGCGAACGCTCGCGGGCATCTGTACTTCTCGCTGAAGGACTCCGACGCGCAGATCGACAGCAAGATCTGGGCGTCGATGGCGAGCCGGATGAAGTTCAAGCTTCGCGACGGGCTCGCGGTCGTCGTCGAAGGCCACATCGATCTGTACGAGCCGCAGGGCCGCTACTCGCTGATCGTCAGCAAGATTGAGCCGGAGGGCGAAGGCGCGCTGGCGCTCGCGTTCCAGCAGCTGAAGGAACGGCTCACCGCCGAAGGGCTGATGGGCGAGAAGCGCGTGCGGCCTCCGCGCGCGATCCCGTTTCTGGCCCGCCGCATCGGCGTGGTCACGAGCCGCACCGGCGCCGCGCTGCAGGATTTTTTGTGCGTGCTCTACTCGCGGCATCCGCGGATGTCCGTGCTGGTCGCTGACGCTCGGGTGCAGGGAGAGGGGAGCGCGCAGGAAGTCGTTCGCGCCATCGAACGGCTGTCTCGCACGGACGTGGACGTGATCGTCGTCACGCGCGGCGGCGGATCGATGGAGGACCTCTGGACGTTCAACGAGGAGCTCGTCGCCCGCGCGATCCACGCGTGTCCGGTGCCCGTGGTCTCGGCGATCGGTCACGAGATCGACTTCACGATCGCGGACTTCGTCGCGGACTTCCGGGCGCCCACGCCTTCGGCCGCCGCGGAGAAACTCGCGCCGGTGCTCCCGGAGCTGGAGCTCTCCGTCGCGCAGTGGAAGAGCCGGCTGCGCAAGGGCGTGGAGCGGAAGCTGCTCGTGGACCGTTCGCGGCTCGCGCTGCTCCGGCAGAAGCTGCAGGACCCCCGGCGCGTCCTCGATGGGCGGCGGCTGCACCTGTCCGAACAGGCGGAGGCGCTGAACGCCTCGCTTCGGAAGCAGCTTCGTGCGCGCGAGCTTTCGCTGAAGACTCTGGCTGAGCGCCTGTCGCGCCAGCGGCCCGAGGCGAAGCTTGCTCAGAACCGGCAGGCCCTCTCGCAGCTCAAAGAGCGGCTCGTGAAGGCGATGGCGGCGGATGTTGCTCGGAAGTCGGAGCGGCTTCGCAGGTCTCGCATCGGCATCGAGCGCCGCAACCCCACGGCCGCGGTTCGTCACGCGCGCGGAGAAGTGGCGAAGCTTCGGTCGGAGCTATTGTCCGCGATGAAGGCCCGGACGGTTCGCGAGGGACAGCGGTTCGTCGCGAGCCTGCAGCGGCTGGATGCGCTCAGCCCTCTGAAGGTCATGGGCCGCGGTTATTCGGTCGCGTTCGATTCGAACGGGCACGTGGTTCGGCGCGCGGCGGATGTTTCGGTGGGAGCGACGATTTCCGTTCGCGTCGTCCCGCCGGGCCAGTCCGCTTCGGTGCTTTCGGAGACGGAGGAGATCATCGCTTCGGTGACCTCGGTGAAGGGCTCTTCCTAGGCTGTTTCGCCCGTCTCGACTTCGCTCGGGATGAACGGTAAACGCTCGGCCGTGGCCAAAGACCCGAACGCGCCCGGTGGCACCTACAACGAGGTCGTTCAGCGGCTCGAGCAGGTGGTGAAGAAGCTCGAGGGCGGTGAGCTGTCGCTCGAGGAATCGCTCACGGCTTTCGAAGAGGGGATTCGCCTCGTTCGGTCCGGTGAGCAACTTCTCAAAGACGCGGAGAAGCGTGTCGAGGAGCTGCTCCAGGAAGACGGCGAGCTCAAGGCGGTGCCGCTTGCGCAGGGGGGAGCGAGCCAGCAAGCGCCTGCCCGTTCTGCTTCCAAACCAGCAGCGGGAAAGCCAGCTTCCAAGCCGTCAGTTGAGGATGACGAAGACGTTCCGTTCTGAGGTCTCCCGGTGGAAGTCATGTCCCAGCCTGGCGAACCACCCAAGGTCATCATCGTGGATGACGACCGCGAGACGCGCGAGATGCTCGCGACGGCGCTCGAGATGGACGGGTTTCAGGTCGTCACCGCGGCGAACGGACTGCGGCTGATCAGCAGCCTCCACCTGCAGCGCCCGGATGTGATCCTGCTGGACGTGAACATGTCCTGGATCGACGGCTTCGAGCTCTGCCGGGCGGTCCGCCGCAACGAGCAGTTCCGCGACATCCCGGTTGTCTTCGTCTCCGCCCGTACGTCGCGCGGCGATCGCGAGCGGGGCATCGAGGTCGGCGCGTCCGACTACTTCGTGAAGCCGGTGGATCTGGACCATCTGGTGGGACGCCTCCGCGAGCTGTCGATGCAATCGCGGGAGCACCATTCGTGAGCTTCGCGCTGGACGGGTACCTGTCGCAGCAGCGCAAGCGGGTTGAGACGCTGCTCGAGGCTTCGCTTCATTCGCAGGCGCAGCGCGTTCCGCCGAGGCTTCTGGAGGCGATGCGCTACTCGCTGATGGCGGGCGGGAAACGGCTGCGGCCGATCCTCGTGCTCGCGTTCGCAGAGGCGATGGCCCAGCAAAGCGGAGGCGGCGGGCAGGTGGCGAACGACGCGGCCTGCGCGGTGGAGTACATCCACACGTACTCGCTCATTCACGACGATCTCCCGTCGATGGACGACGACGATCTGCGGCGCGGGATGCCGACCTCGCACAAGAAGTTCGGCGAGGCGACGGCGATCCTCGCGGGCGACGCGCTGCTCACCGAAGCCTTCAGCCTGCTCACCTCCGGCGTGGAGCCGCAGCGGCTCGCGCTCTGCCGAGAGCTCTCGTTGGGCGCCGGCGCGGGCGGGATGGTCGCGGGACAGGTGCTCGACATCGCCGAGGACCGGCCCGCGGAGGTGAGCTACCTCACGCGGATGCATCGGCTGAAGACCGGCGCGCTGATCCGAGCGGCATGCCGCATGGGCGTGCTCGCGCTGAACGGCGGAGATCCCAAAGCGCTCTCGTGCGCGGACGAGTACGGCGATGCGGTGGGGCTCGCGTTTCAGATCGCGGACGACATCCTCGACGTCACGGCGAGCAGCGCGGCGATGGGAAAGCCCACGGGCGCGGACGCCGCAGCGGGGCGGCACACCTATCCAGCCGTGCTCGGGCTGGATGCGTCGAAGAAGCTCGCGCGCGAGACCGTCGAGCGCGCGATGAACGTCGTCCGCGCGGTGGAGCCCACGCCGGGACCGTTGGCAGCGCTTGCCGCGTATTCGGTGGAGCGGGTGGCGTGAGGCGCTGCGTCGAGGCCGCGCGATGAGCCGCCTCCTCGAGTCGGTCACCTCGCCCACCGCGCTGCGCGCTCTTCCGGAGGAGCAACTTCCCGCGCTCTGCGAGGAGCTCCGCGAGGAGATCATCTCGGTCTGCGGAAAGGTCGGCGGGCACCTCGGGGCGTCACTGGGTGCGGTGGAGCTGACGGTCGCGCTTCACCGCGTCTTCAAGTCGCCGGTCGATCGCATCGTGTTCGACGTGGGCCATCAGGCGTACGCGCACAAGCTGCTCACCGGCCGGCGCGAACGGATGCACACGCTTCGTCAGGCGGGGGGCGTGGCGCCGTTTCTGGATCCGCGCGAGAGCGAGCACGACGGCTTCGCGGCGGGCCATGCGTGCACGGCGGTGTCGGCGGCGCTCGGGATTCTGGAGGGGAAGCGGCAGCAGCGGCAGCCGGGGATGGTGGTCGCTGTCGTGGGTGACGGCGCGCTCACCGGCGGGCTCACCTTCGAGGGGCTCGCGAATGCAGGCGACTGGCCTTCGCCGCTGGTCGTCGTGCTGAACGACAACCAGATGTCCATCTCGCAGAACGTCGGGGCGGTATCGAAGATGCTGCCAACGCCCGGCGCGCGAGGCTTCTTCGAGTCGCTCGGCTTCACGTATCTGGGGCCGGTGGATGGGCACGATCTGTCGAAGCTGACGGAGGCGTTCCGCTCGGCGCGGCGGACGAACAAGCCGATCGTCGTCCACGCGATCACGAAGAAGGGAAAAGGGTTCGCCGAGGCAGAGGCGGACACGCGCACGCGGGGCCACGCGATGGGGCCGTACGAATGGCGCGACGGCAAGCTCGTGCGTTCGCGCGGCGGTCAGCGGACGTTCAGCGAGGCGTTCGCCTCCGCGCTGGACGTCGCGATGGAGCGCGATCCGAAGGTGGTGGCGGTGACTCCGGCGATGTTGGAGGGCTCGGCGATCACCGGTCTCAAGGCGCGCTACCCGGACCGCGTGTTCGACGTCGGCATCGCCGAACAGCACGCCGTCACCTTCGCGGCAGGGCTTGCGATCGCGGGCATGAAGCCGGTGTGCCTCATCTATTCGACGTTTCTGCAGCGTTCGTACGATCAGATCGTGCACGACGTGTGTCTGACGAAGTTGCCGGTCGTCTTCGCCGTCGATCGAGCGGGCCTCGTCGGCGCCGACGGCGCCACGCATCAGGGCACCTACGACATCTCGTTCCTACGGCCGCTGCCGGCGATGGCGATCTACGCGCCCGTCGTCG